>JAUQWR010000077.1 GCA_030835065.1 Candidatus Kapaibacterium sp. | reverse complement strand
CAATTATGATGAGTGTGATTATTCTCGTATTTGTTCTATTTGGTGGATTGGCTTATTATAATTTGACTTTAAATTCTATGCCTGATGTTCAGATTCCTTTCGTTACTGTTTCTTGCGTCTATCCTGGCGCAGGCCCGAAAGAAATCGAAACTCAGATTACTAAAAAAATTGAAGATGCGGTATCTACTATCGCTAAAATTAAAACATTAGATTCCTACTCTTTGGAAGGCGTCGCTATTATTATTATGCAATTTGAAATCGGAAAAGATGTCGATATTGCCAATCAGGAAGTTAAAGATAAAATCGATGCTATTATTAGCGAACTGCCTAAAGATGCTGAAAAACCTATTATCCAAAAAGTGGACTTGCAGGCTTTCCCTGTAGTTGATGTGGTTTTGAGTGGTGATGCCGATCCTCGCGATCTATATAAAGTTGCTGATAGAACTCTTAGAGATAGATTCTCCCAAATCGATGGTGTGGCTAAAGTTAATATCGTCGGCGGGCAAGAACGCGAAATTCAAGTTAGACTAGACAACAAAACTGTTTTCGAAAATTCTATCTCTCTACCTCAGCTTGTTGGTATCCTTCAAGCAAATAATATTGATATTCCAGGTGGATATTTCAAACTCGAAGGTCAGGAATATACTGTTCGTCTTCAAGGTCAATATTCAGATCCTCAAACTATTAAAAATTTAAATATTCCTACTGCGGGCGGGCTTAGAAAACTCGAGCAATTAGGATATGTTTACGACGCCGGAAAAGACGTTAGAGAAAGAGCTGTTTATTTCGATAACAAAACAAAAACTAGAAAAGATAATGTGATTCGATTAGGTATTGTCAAATCTACAGAAGGTAACGTTGTTAATGTTGCTAATGCTGTAAAAGAAGCTTTACCTGAAATCGAAAAAACTCTTCCAAAAGGTATGAAACTTGAAATGGTTAAAGACGAATCTTTATTTATAAAGAGTTCTGTCGATGATGCTTTGAGTAATATCTATCTTGGCGTTATTCTTACTGGTTTGGTGCTTTTGCTCTTCCTGCATAATTTTAGAACAACACTGATTGTTGCTCTTGCTATGCCTACTTCAATCATATCTACTTTCTGGCTTATGGACTTGTCAGGATTTTCTATTAATACTATGACTTTGATGGGAATTTCTATCTCAGTCGGTGTGTTAGTTACCAACTCAGTAGTTGTGATCGAAAATATATTTAGATATAAAGAACTTGGCTATAACAACAAGGATTCTGCTTCGCAAGGTACAGACGAAATTGTTGTGGCTGTGCTTGCAGGTACTCTTACCAACATCGTTGTGTTTGTTCCGCTCGCTCAGATGAGCTCAATGGTTGGTTTGTTCTTTAGAGAATTTGCTCTTACTGTAACTTATGCAACATTGTTCTCTTTGTTGGTTTCATTTACTGTTACTCCAATGCTTTCGGCTCTCATTTTGCCTCAAAAAATCAAAATGGGCAGAATTAGTATCCTTATCGAAAACATTTGGGCAAAAATTGAGGGTTTATATGCCGCTACACTTTCTTGGGTATTAGGTGGCAAAATTAGAGCTTTCTCTGTAGTTACAGGATCTTTTCTTCTAATGATCATTTCATTTATTGTTATGGGACCTAAAATCGGTTTCGAAAACTTCCCTATAGTTGACGATGGTAATATACGTATTTCAGTAGAACTACCAGAAGGTTTCAACCTTGATGAGTCAACAAAAGTATTAGCTCAAATTGAACGCAGAGTTACTCAACACAAAGAAGTTGTTCAAACTCTTACTTCTTTAGGTTTGGTTGGCGATTTGGATAAAGGTACCAACCTTGCAGCTATGGACGTCAAATTGATAGATGCAAACATGAGAGATAAGCATATTCAAGAATGGATGAGCCAATTTATTCAAGAACTTGCTGATATTCCAAATGCTAAAATCAAGGTTGACTTTGCTAATACTAGTGGCGGTCCTGGTTCTCCAGTCGAATTTTATCTTTTAGGTAATGATGTCGATAAGCTCGAAGAAATTAAAAATAAACTTGTACCAAGACTTCAAACAATTAATGGATTAGTAAACTTCGATAATACATCACGCTCGGGTAAACCTGAAATCACAGTTTTCCCATATCGTGATAAAATTGCCGAGGCTGGATTGACTGTTACTGATGTGGCTATGACTTTACGCGCATCAATTGAAGGTTTGATTTCTTCTCAATATCGCGAATTAGGCGAAGAGTATGATATTAAAGTTAATTTGACTGATGATTCTTATAATACACCTGAAAAAGTAGGAAATATTACTGTTTCTTCTCCTACAGGTACTTATAGATTGGCTCAATTAGCTGATATTAAATTTACCACTGGTTATACTAAGATTTTACATAGAGATAAGTATAAAGCAATTAAATTCACTGGTGCTCCTGCAGCAGGCGTTCCTTTAGGAAATGTTACAAGCGAGATTGAAAAACGCATTGCTGAAATAAAAATGCCTCCTGGCTATATGATTAAATGGGGTGGTGATGCTGAAATGATGCAAGAAACAGGTGCCGATATGGCTAAAGCATTCTTGTTAGCTGTTATTCTTACTTACCTCTTGCTTGCTGCTTTGCTCGAAAGTATTATTCAACCATTTATTATCATGACTACTCTGCCTTTATCATTTATTGGCATCGTTTGGGCTCTATTCTTTAGCGGTGCTACTATGAATACAATCTCTATGCTTGCTGTGGTTATGATTATTGGTATCGTTGTTAATAATGCTATCCTTATTTTGGACTATACCAACCAACTTATCAAAGATGATGGCTTATCAAGGAAAGATGCCTTAATAAAAGGAGCTCCTCTAAAACTTAAACCTCAGATTATGGCTTCTTTGGCTATTATTCTTGGTATGCTTCCTATGGCTCTAGGTATGGGCGATTTCGGCAAAGAAATTCGTACTCCTCTTGGAGTTGTTAGTGCCGGTGGGCTTTTGGCTTCTACTTTTTTAACTATTTATATTATTCCTGCTGCTGATTTTCTAAATGGCAAATTGATGGATGGAATAAAAAGATTATTCAAAGGCAAACCTAATACTAATCAGGATATTATGTCTAAAGACAGTCTATAATATTTTAAGGTGTATTAATAAACATGGCTGTTACAAAATCTTGTAGCAGCCATATTTTTTATATTTGAATTAAAATACTTGAATTAAAATACTCGTTTATTCAATTTATGAACAAACCACTCAAGCATCTTTGTATATTCATTATCAGGTAATAATTTCAAACTTTCCAGCCCTTTGTTGAAATAATCATCAACAGCATTTTGTGCTATTTCATATATACCTAATTTCTGAAATAGTTCTTGGAACTTATTCACATAAGTTTCGTTCAATCCATGCGAGTTGAGATACAAATCTAATAACTCAATATCTGATTGTTCGCTGGCAATTTCTTTTGCTTTGATTATCAAATATGTTTTCTTACCTTCAATAATATCTTGACCAATTTTTTTACCAAATTTCAATTGATCTGCAGACATGTCTAAGATATCATCTTGCACTTGGAAAGCTAAACCAACATTAATCGCATAATCATCTAAAGCTTTTAATTGTTCAGGACTTGCATTTGCAATATTAGCACCCATCAAAACACAAGCTTCGAGCAGCCTCGAAGTCTTTTGTGTAATCATCGAGATATATTCATCTAAACTAACATCATTTCTTTCGCCAAATTCCATATCATATACTTGCCCTTCGCAGACTTCAATCAACGCATTAGAGAAAATCTCCAAAATATCCTTAGTGCGAGGATGCTCACTGCCAAAAGGAAGCAAAGTATAAGCATATCCAACCATCATGTCCCCTGTTAGTATAGCAATTGAATCGTTCCATTTCATGTGAACAGTTGGGCGATTTCTTCTAATTGGAGATTTGTCCATAATATCATCATGAACAAGAGTAAAATTATGCAAAATTTCGATAGCCACACCGCAATTCAATGCAGAAATTGGATCTGCACCAATTGCACCAGCTGCCACCATCGTTAGAATAGGTCTGATTCTTTTTCCTCCAGCTTCCATGATATAAGAAAATGGCTCATAGAGGCTTTTGGGTTCCTTAATCCTAATGTAATCTTTAATTTTGTCCTCGACTAGCTCTTGCAAAGAAGTAAACTTCTCATCAAAATTCATAGAATTTCCTTTATAACACCCTAAAAATTATTTCGAATATAATATTTGCCAGGCAATTGCCTTACATAAGATTTAAATTCTAATTCAAGCAATTTAACAAGAATATTTGATATTTCCATTCCGGTTTTCTCAAATATTTCATCAATCTGCATTGGTTCGTCGCCAATCGAATCAAAAATTATTTTTTCGTCTTCGCTTGAAAAAGTCAAAGACTCTTTGTTAATAATAATATTATTTGACTTCATCAATCCAATGTCTTTTAATATAGAGTCTGGCGAACTTGCAAGAGCCGCAATATTTTCATGTATCAAATGATTGCAACCTGCACTCTTCCTGCTCGATATATTACCTGGTATTGCAAAAACTTCTCTTCCCTGATCTGATGCAAATCTTGCTGTAATCATCGAACCACCCTTTATATCACTTTCTACTACCAAAGTTGCAATCGATACTCCACTTATTATTCTATTTCTTTGTGGAAAGTATCCTGGTTTTGCTTTGATGCCACATCTATACTCTGATATGATTGCACCATCATTATCAACAATTTCATCTGCTAATTTTTGAGAATAATGAGGACTTATTTCATCTATTCCACTTGCAATCACAGCATAAGTTGTTCCGGATGCCTTGATAGCATATGTATGTGCAATTGTGTCTATTCCATATGCTAATCCACTTACTACATTAAGATCATGAATTGCAAAAGCTGAAGCAAAATTTTCAGCATTAATTTTTCCATAGTTAGTACAATGCCTTGTGCCTACTATCGAAATATTCTTTTTGTTGACTATTTTTCCTTTTAAATATAGAAATGTGGGAGGTGAGGCAATTGATTTTAATAATTCAGGATAATCTTTATCCCAAATACTCAATAATTTTACATTATTACTATCCATAAGATCAATCTGCTCGTCTGCAAGCGTTTTAATTCTTTTCCATGGGTTGTCGAATAATCCTCCAAGAGAATTTCTTTCTTCAACTGATGCTGGCATATTTTTACAAAAATCATTTAAATCAATATATTGCTCAACAATTTCTTTCATTTGAGCATAACTAATTCCTTTAAGAAACGAAAGCATTATTAATTCATGTTTCGTCCATCTGATTGTTTGATTTGATTTCATGGATGCTACTCAATTTATGTAATAAAATTGCAGAACTTGCTGCAACATTTATCGAATTTACCGAGCTATTTATTGGAATATGAACAATCTGGTCGCATAAATCCAATATTGAAACTTCAATCCCTTTTCCTTCCGATCCAAAAATCAAACAAAACTTATCAGCACTAGCAATCATATCAATAGCCATAGAATTATCGCAAATTTCAGCTGCAATAATAAAATAACCCATAGATTTTAATTTTTGAATTTCGTCTATCAAATCAACATTCTTTCTTACTTTCATATCAACTATATTTCCCATTGAAACCCTTACTGCCCTTCTCAAAAAAGGTGAAGAAGTTTTTTTGTCGCTAATCAATCCAAAAGTATTGAATGCAGCAGCATTCCTTACTATTGCACCAACATTTTCGGAGTTTACTATTCCATTCATTGCTACAATTCTTTTGGGCATATTTTCAATTTCTATGTTTTTGGGAATTTTAGCAATTGCTAAGGCATGAGAATGTAGTTTAAATCCAACGATTTCATTCATCAGGGTTTTATCAGCAATGTAAGTATGATCAGTATTTATTCTTGAATTTTCTATAAATTCTGTATAATTATTAAGCATTTCATTGCATATAAATAGGCTAATAATTTCTGAATCTGACTTAAGTAATTTTTTTACTGCCTTGTCGCCCTCAAAAATCATAACATTATCCTCTATGTGAGATAATGGCGTAAAATTGAGGTTTTTATAATACTTAGTATTAGTATCTTCTATGTTTTCTATTCTTTTCATAATAAAATTTTTAAAGAATATACAATTTTTTTAATAATATTCAAAATTTTTTTTGTTTTGCTTCGTTTTAAATGTTAGTCGTAACTAAATTATTAATTTTTGATAGGAGTTTTTAATGAAACACAAAATTAAAGCACTGATGATAGCTTTAGCAATTGTTTTGCCATTAAATATATTTGCAGCAGAAAATGCGGAAGTAAATGTTTCGAAAAGTGTGATCGAATGGGAAGGAAAGAAAGTAACAGGAGCTCATAATGGTACTGTATCGCTCAAATCAGGCTTTGTTTCTCTTGAAAAAGGTGCTTTGGTAGGTGGAGAATTTTTGATTGATATGACATCCATCAAAAACCTTGACTTAACCGATG
>JAUQWR010000867.1 GCA_030835065.1 Candidatus Kapaibacterium sp. | reverse complement strand
GGGAATTCAAAATGGTCATTGACTAATTTAGGAAAATTATTGAAATGATTAATAAGGTCTATCAATTGTTGTTTTGACAGAACCTGTTTGTTGTTTACAGTTTTGTTAAAATTTATATTATCAGCCAAAACGCCTCGAAGTGAATCATTATTCTCTTCCAATGCCGAAATTGCAATATTTAGTGATTCACCTACATTATCTTTCAAATCTTTAATTTCAGACCATCTTGCTTTTTTGGGAACAAAGAAAGTGTCTGAATAAGAGGTTGGTTTTTCTAAAATATCCTCTAACTGCTGGTTATCTAAAAAAGAATATCTCTTTTTTAATTCTTCATATTTCACTTCGAATTCATCAGACATTCTTTTTAAAAACAGCATTCCGAAAATATACTCCTTAAATTCAGAAGCATCTAATTTCCCGCGAATTTTATCTGCGGAAGAAAAAAGAAAGTTTTCAAGCTGAATTAATGTGATTTTCTGTTTACGCATTCCTTATTCTCTAATTTGTTTTAATTTTAACTTTTTCAATCATTCTAACAACACCAAAGAAAATATCATCACCGATTTCAGTGATGAATGGTTGATTGATGTCTGGAATTGAAATTTGTTCAATTTTATCTTCCTGAACTTTATATCTTTTAACCCAGTAATCATCTCCAAAACGAAGAATCACCAAATCATTTTCTTTAAAAGGAGCCCCTTTTTCGATAACAAGTTGTCTAAGATATCTGCCGTCAAACTCAGGGTCAAGTTCCGTGTCGATTGTACCTAAGTACATGTTGTCTTTGTTCAAAGTATCGAAATAGGACTTAAAACCTTTCCATTCTTCAAATTTATCTGAATTCTTAGGATTAGGCAAAAACCCTATTTCGATCTTCTCTTTCGTGTCAACCTCTTTAATATCAATGATTCTCATTTTGACACCTAATATTAAATTGATTAAATAGTAAAATCATACTACATCTTCATAAAAGGGTTTCTATAAAATCCACGGAATACTCCAATTATCTTAAAATGTTCAGCATCTTTAATTTGTAGTGGTTTAAATTTTGTATTCGATGATTCTAACCACACAGATTCATCGTCCTTTTTTACGTATCTTTTGATAAGGACGCTATCATTGTATTCAGCTACAATGATTTGTTTTTTCCTTGGCATAGCTCCAGCTTCAAAGAAAACCAAATCACCGTCTTCTATTCCGTCTTCTATCATACTGTCACCTCGAGCTATAATAGCAGAAATATTCCTTGCATTTGGAGCTATATAATTTCTGAATGTAGTTATCGTAGTTGGTATATCATTGAATGAAAGAGCCTGTCCCATCTTTGCTTCAGGAGTCAAATATAATTTTATATTGAGAATACTATCAAGCTCGTTCTGGGCATCAGAAGTTAACCAGCTAAAAGGTGTTTTTTCCTTTTCGTTTTTCTCATCTTTCCATAGCATATTTCCTTGCCCGGTAGTGTACCAGGTTGGGTTAAGATTTAGTTCTATCATTTTAGTATGGTATGATGCTCCCAAAATACTACCTTCCTTTCCCAGATACTTATTAAGGTTTGGAAGAGTAACCCCTAAAACCTTCGCAAAGTCAGTCTTGCTCTGAAAAAACTTGCTTATAAAGTATTCCAATCTTTCTTGCGGCGTATCCATAATCAATCAAAACATTTCAAATATCAAAAACACAAATTTACAGAAATTGTAGTAATATTTTAGTATAAAATTAAAATTTAGGTGTTCACAGAAGCGATTTCAGAAAAGATGTTCTTGTTATCGAAAGCTGGAAACAAATAAACAATAATATGGCAGAACTAAGAAAAAGCCCTTCGGGGTGGAAGGGCTGCTTTTTCAAACAACTTGTTTTGCTAATTTCTCTGAAGTTTCAATAACTTCTTTAATAAAATCATCAATTTGATTTTGCATTTCAGGGCAAATTTTAGCAAAATCTCTTATTGACAAGCTCATACAAATTCTCAAATAATCAAGCACTGTTCCAATTAATCTATAAGCATCTTCATTTCCAGCTTTAAATATTGCAATTTGGTCAATACAATAGGAATCAGAATGTACGTATCTTGAAAGATAATCATAGGTAGATTTATAGAAATCTGCTTCAAATCCAGCTTTAGTTGCAATTTCAGTATTATTTGGAATTTGAAAAATATCACAATTTTCAATTTTTCTTTTTACTCCGTCTGGTAACGAATTAAAATAAGCATTAGATTTGATAATTTGAAGTTCATTAGCATTTCTTTTTTGGATTTTTATTAGATCAGGATGTTGATACTTCATTAACTTCAGATTCTTGATTTGCTTATAATCAATAAAATAGTCCCAAAATAATTTCTTGAAATCTCTTTCAGACTGAT
>JAUQWR010000866.1 GCA_030835065.1 Candidatus Kapaibacterium sp. | reverse complement strand
TTTGAGCAGCATCTGTCAGAGCAATTACTTTATGATATGCAGGAGGATCGAAAAATCCTATATGGCTAAGAAGCTCACCTTTGCGAAGTCCGGCTTCTTTATTCAAAATTGCACGCAAGAAATCAGCTGTCGATACCAAGCCTTTCATTATTATTTGGGCTTTGCCTTCGATTACTAATTTTACTGCTTTTTTGGCTGATGATGCAGGATCTTGCTCTTCAACGATTTCATAGCCATTGAGATCGATGTTTAGCTCTTCAGCAATTTTTTTAATCTTTTCTGTATTACCAACGAGTATAGCATCGGCTATGCCTGCTTTTTTAGCGGCTGATACTGCTTGCAATACCGGTTCGTCTTCTGCGGCGGCAACTGCAATAGTTTTCTTAGGCTTGCTTGCCGCTATTTCAACAAACATGTCGAGACTTTTTAATTCCATACTTATTCCAAAATTAAATTTTATGAATTACATTAACATAAACAAGCAATATACCAAAGATTTACGACAAATAAAATATTTGTTTTTGGTTTATTTTGTTTAATAAAACTAAATAATTAATGATTTTAAATAGAGAAATTATGCAATTTGCTGATTCCGACTAAAATATCTGTGGCTGTAATTGATTTCATACAAAGAAAATGCTTTTTGGGGCATTTTGATAATCCAATGTGGCTGCAAGGTCGGCATTCGATTGGTTTTTGGATTATTATATGATTTGTTTTGTATGGAGTAAATCCTAATTCTGTTACTGTCGATCCAAATATTGCTATTATTGGTAATTGTCTTGCTGCTGCTATATGCATTAGTCCCGTATCGTTGCAAATCATAAGATCGCATTCATCGATTAGTTCAATTGTTTCATTGATTGACGTTTCGCCTGCAAGATTTTTAATATTTGCATTACTATAGTTTTTAATAAAGTCGCATACATCTTTTTCGTCTTTCGAACCAAATAGATATATTTCAGGATTGTATGACTTATTCAATTCATCGCATAATTCTGCAAATCTTTCTGGAAGCCAGCGCTTTGTGTAATGCTGAGCACCTGGAGCTATAGCAATTTTTTTAATTGAGGATTTTTTTTCTATTATAAATGGTATGTAATTATTTTGAGCAATGTCTTTTTTGGTCCACAATTCTAATCCTAAGTCATCCAATGGATTAGCAATTGATTCGATTGCTGAATAGTATAATTGAGTCACATGAATCGGATTAATTGCTTTTTTTCTATAAACAAGCGATAGCTTATTCAATCTATTTTTATTATAATTGAAATATTTATATCCTAATCCTTTTTTTATAGATTTTGAACGCCGATTTAACTGTAAGTCTATTACAAAATTGTATTTATCGTTGTTAGAACTAATGATTTTTGATTTAAAATCTAAAAGAGATTTGTAATCAAAATTCCGAGAGTATTTATATATATTTCTTAAATGAGGATTGTTTTCGAGAAGTGATGAATAATTATCTTGGCATACAAAGTCGATATTAGAGTCAGGATATTTATTTTTTAATGCTCTAATAATCGGACTTGTAAGAATAATATCACCGATTGAACTTAATCTTATAATTAATATATTGATTTTTTCAATATTTTTCATATATTAGTATAAATTGTTTTTGTTTATAAAAAAGCAAATTATAAAAATTAAAAATAAATGTTTAGGTAAAAT
>JAUQWR010000865.1 GCA_030835065.1 Candidatus Kapaibacterium sp. | reverse complement strand
TTTTATATTTTATATATACAAAAATAATTAATTATATCATTATGGTGTACGTTATTTTGAAGTTTCTTCCAGGTTCAGGAAAAACTGATTTTATTCTTGATAAATGATTCTTATATGTAATATTGAAAATATTTTCAATATTTATACTTAAGAAATTGACTGAATTACCAATATTAAAACCATAAGCAAAATCAGAATTATTAATAAAGTAAGAAGAAGTTGTTTTTTCAAATGAATCCACAAAATTTTGCTTAAAGGAATATATAGATTTAAATGATATTGTATATAATTGATTTTTAAAAGACAATATATGACTAATCTTCATAGGAGGAATCATTGATAAATTTGAATTATCAGAGGCATTTATTCCTCTTGTGAACGAAAAAGTGAGCAGAGACTTAAAAAAATCATTAAAACTATAATTCAAATTTATATCAGTGCCAAATAATTTGGCTTTAACTCCTTGATGAGAATATATATTTAGCAAAGTAGCATAATTTATTTTTCCAGTATTTCGTGTCGTAATGAAATAATCAAAGTAATTATAATAAGAAGTAATCATTAGATATAATTTGCTAGTCTTATAATATGTGAATATTTCAGCACCTAATCCATTTTCATTTTTCAATTCTGGATTTCCTGTTTCATAAGAATAGGCAGCTAAATGAGGTCCTTCTGAGAATAACTCTTCCACCGATGGTGATCTTGATGCTTTAGAGATGGAAAATCCCAAATACCATTCTTCGGTTATATGATTCATGATTAGCATTGACGCACTTAAGTAATTAAAATCACGCTTCCTAATGAAACCAATTTTTGAATTTTTTTCATACTCTGGTTCAATGCTATTTATATCATATCTAATTCCAAATTGAATTAAGTGATTGCCAGGATTATATTCTTGAAAGAAAGCAAATGATAAATTCCTATTGATACTAGGAGGATTAAAAACAAAACCTCCTAATTTTGATTTTTTTTGATCAAATGCAAGACTTAATTCTCCATTTGTAAAATTTGAAAATGAGTTAAGTTTTAAAGCGAGTTTGTTAGATATATCTTTAATTACAAATTCAGCACCAATAGCACCACTATGCTCAAATTCAGTATGATGGTAATTAGAATATGCAAAAGTATAATTTAGCTTATTAAGTATTGAATTATTAAAGTTAAATTGAAAAGGAAAACTAAAATAATCTTTATCAATTTTGATGTTTACTCCATTTGGATGAGCTCCAACAAATCCACCGGGGATTCCATATTCAGAGTAATATTTATTTAGTTTTATACCTAAATCCATATCATTAAAATTTAAATAATCAATTATACTCAATGAAAAATTTTTAGAATATGTATTTTTTAAAGAACTAGATGGAGTTCTAATGTTATTAGATAATAAACCATTAAAATTGAAGGAAAAGTTTGTTTTAAATAAATCAATTTTTGAATCAATTCCAATGCTTTTACCATCATTATTTGAATCATAAGATAAAGATGAATTTAAATATGAATCTTGTGATTTATTATCGAAATCAAAACTATTTATATTAATGACACCTCCAAATAAAGTACTACTATAGAGTAAGACTTGAGGTCCTCTTAAGATATCAATACTATTCGAACCGAATGTATTTGTTGCTACAGCATGATCTGGAGAATTTGCTGATAAATCATTAATAGGTAAGCCATCTTGACTAATTGTGACATTATGACCCGATAAACCACGAATTATAGGTCTTGAAGAAGCGGTTCCCATAGTTCTCATTGAAGTGCCAAGTTCGGAATTTAAAACATTTGCTAAAGTTTTACCAATATAATATTTTAATTGTCGGGCTTGAATTTTATTTATATCAGACATCAATACATCAACTTTTGACAGTGGTTTGCCTGAATTAACATAAATTTGTCCAAAATTGTAAGTTTTAGGTGACATTACAATTAGTCTTAATGTATCAATATTCTTTTTTAAAATTAGATTTTTACTTTCGAAGCCAATTGCAGAAATAGTAATTTGTATAGAATCTTTTAGGCTATTAATATGAAATAATCCATCGGTATTGGTTTTTATTGAGTAATTAGCTTCATATGTGATTTTTGCTCCATTAATAGGTTTAGTGGTAAGCGAATCAATAAGCTTACCACTAAAAATATCAGCAAATATCGGCACATTACACATTAAAAAAATGATAATAATCGCCGTAAATTTCATTTACTTAACCTCAATTGGTATTAATGGAGTTTTAAAATCGGGATGACCCTCATGATTTATGCGTATCTCGATAAAAGTAGAGCCAGGACTAGCTCCACTAATTTTAAATGCCCATGGCTTACCTTCTATTTTTTCAATTGTTACAATTGAATTATCGGAAATTACCCAATCCAGAGTATGATCAGTATCATTTGTATCTAAAGCAATTAGATTTTCTTTTTCATCTAATAACTGTACATTAAAAATTATGTTCTCATTCTTATTCAAACTAATTTTATTAAAAAGTGTTGTGTCAAATTTTGCTTGGAATATTTTTAGGTAATTCTGATTACCAGTAACTAATAAAATACCTTCAGCTTCTATATGATTTTCTTGGGTTGAAGTAGGTGAATCATCCGAACAGGATGAGAAAAGAAATGTTGCAAATAATGCAATAAATATAAAGAAGTATTTCATTTGAATTCTCCTCAAATAAGTTATTATAATAATTTATTTTTGCTTTGAACTAATTAGTTGTTAGAAATGCCAAAGTAGAAAGCATAGGAGGAGAACGGGTTGATAAGTTGAATTTGATTAAGTTTATATAAGAATCAATTCTTGGATAATAGAAATTAATAGTCGTATTTAAAAAATTTAAATCAATGTATTTAGCAGCAACTAAGTTAAAACAATACAGAAACTTACATGTATCACAATCATGACTTTCATTGCCGATGGAAAATTGCAATTCTGATGATATGGATTCATGCGATGAACAGTTATTAAAACATGAATGCTCTGAATTGGCTTTATGTGAACTTTGATGTATATGAGTAAAATTAATAGTTTCAACAAAAAGCAAGCTTGCTATTGAAACTATACTGAAAATAATTCTTAATATCTTTCTGGAACTCAAATACATAAAAGTAAAAACGATAATATTAATTAATGATTTTATATTAGCATTGGTATCTCAATAAAAACTAATTCTGAGTTTTCAATCGATTTAATTTGAATATTATTTGTTTCACTTATTTCAATACCATCTCTTTTACTCAGTTCAATATCATCAATTCTAATTGCACCTTCAATTACAAAAATGTATAAACCGAAATTCTCATTCAATTTGTAATTAAAAGTAAAATCTTTTTGAGGATTTGAAAGATAAATATGAGCATCTTGATTGATTATCAATGAATTAGATTTACCATCAGGAGATACTACGCATTGAAGTTGATTTGTGCGTTCTTCGATCGGAAATTCTTTTTGATCATATTTTGGAGTTATATCCCTTAACTTTGGATAAATCCATACTTGCAAAAAATTGCTGTAATCATCTTCTAAGTGATTATATTCAGAGTGGGTGAGTCCAGAACCGGCAGACATTAGCTGAATTTCGCCCGGACGAAGAACAGTTATCGAGCCCATACTATCTTTATGTGCAAGGGCACCATAAACGGGGATGGATATTATTTCCATATTGTCATGTGGATGAGTATCAAATCCGGTTCCACCTTCAATTATATCGTCATTTAATACTCTTAGTGCGCCAAACCTGATTCTATTTGGATTGAAATAGCCAGAAAAACTAAAAGTGTGTCTTGTTTCGAGCCAACCATAATTTGCATATCCTCGGGATGAGGATTTATGTATTTCAGTTTTCATAAAATTAGCCTTACCTAAAAATCATAAAGACAATTATCCTGTTTTGTTATTGTTAAAATTAATTAAGTAATTAATTTTAAAAGTTTTAAAATTTACTATTGTATTTGATTTAATAACATATAAATTGCATTTTTTTACAGGAGACAAAATAATGGCTGTTCCAAATTCAAGAACAAAAGAAAACTCAAACATAAGCATTGATTATGATATATGTAATGTTTGTGGTAAATGTATTGAAGTATGCAAAGACAATAGCTTGGTTATTGAAAATAATAAACTAAGACAATCTGATAATCCTGTTTTCGGATGTGTTGGTTGTGGACATTGTATGGCTATTTGCCCAGAAGGTGCAATTAACATAACTGGTAGGAGTATTTCAAATAAGGATTTGTTCGAAATAAGTAAAAACATTATAAATTATAATCAATTACAAGATTTGTTTGATAAAA
>JAUQWR010000864.1 GCA_030835065.1 Candidatus Kapaibacterium sp. | reverse complement strand
AGAGTATCTTTTACTTTTCTTGACCAAGAGAATCTATCAGGAGTTCTTGTATAACCTTTGAGCAAGGTGCCGTCATTTAATTTTATAGTCAGGTAATAGTCAGTGAGAGGTTTTACTTTATAGTCAGTATTTTCGAGGAAGTAACCCGGATTGAGTGTATCATAATTGAATTTAAGCAAAAACTCGTTATTACCCTCTTTGATAATCACTTCAGCATCTTTAATCATGCTTTTGTAATAATTGTATTTTACAGTAACAGGCTGAGTCATAATAACTTTGATATTATCGATAGGTTCATCGACAATCAAAATACCTTCGACAACAGGCTGAGGAACATATTTGGTTGGAATCTCATCTGCACAAGACGAAATAAATAATGCTGATAGAGCAATAATCATAAGTAAGTATTTATTTAAGATAAATTTCATTTTATCACCTAAAATTTAATTTCGAATGAAAGAGTTGGAAGAATAGGAATCAGCCTTACATCTTCTACTTTAGTTTCTTCTTCTCTAACGTTATAAAATCTAAACCAAATATCTCTTCTATTATAAACATTATAAATATCGAGAATTACTTTAGCCGGCAAATCAAACCATTTGAAAGCGTATCCTATATTCAAATTGAGTTGGTGCGATGGAGGCAGGCGATAGGCATATCTATCAGTAGGAACAATCTTACCGCGTCCATAAGTCTGGTCAAATTCACGGCTATTGAATCTGGAAGTAGCACCTGTATAAGACTGACCGGTCTGGAAAGTAAAGCTAGCGCTAAAAGTCCAATTTTCGTCGTAAGCATATTGTGCTACTACCTTAAAGTCGTGTCTGCGATCGTACTTAGGACGAAATTCTTTACCATAGTTAATACTATCAAATTGGGCATAAATAAAGCCTAAACCATAACCAGCCCAACCTGTAAATTTGCCGGATTTCTTTTGAATAAAAGCTTCAAATCCATAAGAATAACCTTTGCCAAGGAAAAAGACATCATCTACATTTTTGCCTTCAAGAGCATTAGTATTCAACTCATTTATATTTTGATATTTTTTATAGTATAAATCAAAATTCAAATCAATATTGTCGTAAGGTCTTGTTTCAACACTAAAAATATAATGATAAGCACTAGAAACACCTACAGTAGAGTCGGTAGGCAACCAAGTATCAAAAAAGGAAAAGTCTTGCTGTGAAGCTAATCTAAGATTTTGATTATAGATACCGAAAGCACCTTTGAAAGCAATATCATCATTATATTGATAACGCAGAGCTAATCTAGGCTCAAAAAGTAATTTATCTGAGAGTTGCCAATATGCGGCACGCAGTCCGGCTTGAATTGAGAATTCTTCGAATGGTAGATAATTAGCTTGTGCAAATACGGCAGTATTCCAATCTACAACATCAAGATTAGTACTTCCAGCCGAAGAACCAGATTTAGTGCTATCGGTATTACCAGTAAAATCTTGTAAATAACTAAATTTATAATTATTGATTTCTACACCGAATTTATGAGTCAAATAATCTGCAGTAAACCACTCTAAGTTGATTTTTGCAGAATAATCGGTAATAGAATTATTAATTAAAAATTCAAAACCGGAATTATCGCCAGAGAAATTATTTTCATATTCGCTAGCACTAATATTAGTAGTAGCAAATAGTTGAGGTGAAAAAATATGAGTCCATTTCATAGCTGCAAGTTTATTAGCTATTGTAAGTCCCATATCAAGACCAAAACTTTCATACTCTAATTTGTCCTGGCTAAGGAAGCCACTAAAAGAAAGTTTATCGTTGCTTCCAATATCCTGAGTAATTTTAGCATTTACATCATAGAAGTTAAAATCTGGTATAGGAGTTTCCGGATCATCAGGAATTAATCCTTTAATCAATTCAAAATAAGTACGTCTTCCGCCAATAAACCAAGAGCCATTTCCAATAGGACCTTCTAAACCCAGACGAGAGGAGATAACCCCAATCGAAGCATTACCCTCAATTTTTTCTCTATTACCGTCTTTCTGAGTAATATTTAAAACAGATGACAATCTACCCCCATATTGAGCTTCGTAACCACCTTTTACTAATTCTACATCTTTGATGGCTTCGGAATTGAAAGTAGAAATAAAACCAAATAGATGAGTTGGATTATAAACAGTAGCTCCATCGAGAAGTACTAGGTTTTGGTCGGGCGAACCGCCTCTCACATACAAACCAGAAGAAAGCTGAGAAGAAGTTAATACACCAGGAAGAAATTGCAAAGAACGGAAAACATCGCTCTCGCCACCAACTCTTAGCTCTTTAATTTGAGCAATAGGAATATTGACTTTACTGATAGAAATCTGACGTTTTTCGACTTCTCTTTCAGCTTCTACATTTACTTGTTCTGTTTCGATAGCGATTTGATTCAACTCAAAATCGATTCGTTTGTTTTCATTTTCTTTAAATTTAAATTCTTTTTCAATTTTATCATAACCTACAAAAGCAACTCTAATTTTATAGGAACCGGCAGGAATATTAGTAATTGAAAAATATCCATTTTTATTAGTTCTGGCGCCGAGCTTAGTGCCAAGAATAAAAATAGTCGCTCCGATTAATGTTTCTTTAGTTTTAGCATCTTTGACAAAACCGCTGAAAGCAGCTTTGTCGGGAGCGGGAGAATTAGCCAATAATTTGCTTTGAAATGCCGGTAATACCAAAGCAAAGATAAATCCGATAATAAAAATTTTACGTATCACAATCCCTCGTTCCAAAAAGAAATTTTACTTAATGACGTTATCATTACGAATTTATATTAAAAATGTTTCTAAGTTTGAAAAATAAATTTTATCGACTATAAAAATATAGCGTAATCTAATATTTGTTGTTGATAATTTATAGCATTAATAATGTAACCATTTATAGTGTTTATGTGTCTTTATGAGTGAGAAAAGTGAACAAATGAAATTAATTGGAAATAAAATGAAAATAGAAAGATTTTTTGGGATTGCAACAGTATTATTTA
>JAUQWR010000863.1 GCA_030835065.1 Candidatus Kapaibacterium sp. | reverse complement strand
AGAATATTCGCAAGGAATTGTCTGCGATCCCATATACCATTGTACAAATAAATTAGAGTTTTCTGAACCGGTATAGCCATCTTGCGACCAGCAACTCCAGTTTTGAGGAGGTTGGTGAGATAATTGTTCGTTTGCAGCAGTAAGCAAAGCAGATTTTGCTGCTTTCATGTCGTAGCTTTTGTCATATACTACTGGTTTTAGCCCATGTATGGATCTAATCTTATTAACATAATTCAATACTTTAGTTTTTTCTTCTTCGAGTAGTAGTCCTTCTTTACAGTTTTTAACGTCAGGTTGTTGGGTATAAAACTGAGTAAAACCGGAAAATAAGTTGGATTTTGTACCAAATACCAATAGAAGGATCAAGAATAGTTTAGTAAAATTCATTTTCATAGTATTCCGCCAAATATTCATAATTAATTAATTAACATTATAATAAACATAAAATTACATAATTTATAAATAAGAATAAAATAATAATTCTAAGTGTTTCTTGAAAAAAAAATGATAAATAATCATTTATATGTATTTTTGTAAAAATGAAATTATGTATAGGTGGGAAATTGAAGGAAAAGATTAAAAATAATATAGATATAATTGGTTTATATTTTTTTATGATATGTGGCGCAGTTTGGAATATTTTTGATGTTTTTCAAGACTTGATGAAATTGACTGCACCTTTAGTGATACCAATTTTAGCTTCGTATATGATTTATTCCACTTATAAAATTAATAATGGATTCGAAAGATTTAATACCAAAAAATTTACATATTATCTTGTTTTTGTATTTGTAGCCACATGGATAATTGAATTAATCGGGATAAAAACAGGTTTGGTTTTTGGTGCATATAAATATGGTGATGGACTCAATCCAAAGTTATTTGATGTACCAATAAGTATCGGATTAGCTTGGATAATGATTTTATTGTCATCAGTTGCTCTTACATATAGAGTAAGAATAAATTTTAAGTCTGCTTGGAAAAGAGCTTTAGTAACCGGATTATTTATGCTCGTATTTGATTTTTTTATGGAGCCAACAGCCATGCTAATGAATTATTGGGAGTGGCAGTTCGGAATTGTCAATCCGATGAATTATCTAGCTTGGTTTGTGATTGGCACTATGCTTGCAAAGATCGGATATGAAAGTAATTTATTTATGATAAAAACTCCAAGAATAGTATTTCATGCCTACTTCGCTCAATTAATTTGCTTTATTGGTTCATATTTTTAAAAATTGATTAAACCATTTAAAAAAAATTGTATCTAATATCATGAAGTCGGTTGAATAAATGATTTTAATAAAATGGAAGCAGTATTATTGACGGAACTAAGTGATATAGAAATTATCGATGCCTATTGCAATACCGGTAATCAGCGCGCGGCAACTGCATTTGTACGTAAATATCAAAAATTTGTATTTGCAACTGTTCTACGTTACTTAAATAACTTCGATGATGCTGAAGATGTTACTCAAGAAGTTTTTATCAAGGCTTTAAATAATCTTGATAAGTTTCGCAAAGAAAGTAATATAAAAACATGGCTTTATAGAATTTCTGTAAATCAATCAATCAACTTCAAAAGAAAAAAAAGTATTTTCTCTGTTTTCAAAAGGCAAAGCATTGATTCTGTTAGGGAAATGTCTAATAATAGTCCAAATCCTTTGCAAATGCTCGAAGGACGAGAATTAGAATTGAAGTTTTTGAGCTCTTTAGCTCGATTACCCGAAAAACAACGTGAAACGTTTGCTTTGAAGTACTTTGAAGGTCTCACTTACGATGAAATTTCTTCCGTCCTTGGCACTAGCGTGGGCGGTTTGAAAGCTAACTATTTTCAAGCTGTAAAAAAATTATCTGAATTTTTGAATAAGGACAATTAATATGAATACCGACCATAACTTACCGGATTATAATAAAATGCAGAAATTGCTGCCGGACTATGTACTCGGTGAAATTAATGCTGAGGATAAAATCTTTTTCGAAAATAATTTACCTCTCTTTCCCGATTTAGTAAAAGAAGTAAATGATGGTCTATCGCTTTTTGCTCGTATTGAAGCTATGGATATTGATGGAATCCTTAAGCAACAAACCAAAAATATTTCTGTTAGGGTTATTGATGGTCTCGATAAGCAAAGAGCAAAAAGTAAATTTAATTTCGTTAGTAGAGTGCTTTTCCCTAGTGTTGGTATTGTTGCTGTTGTAATTGTCTTTTTTATGTTTAATGTTGGTGGAAATAATCTTTTTAATACTAAAAAGCATGATTCTACAAAAGTAAATATAAATCAAAATTCTGATAATACTAGTATTACTAACAATGCAAATAATGTAGAAGAAAAAGTTTTTGACGAAAAAACTATAGAAAAACATGGTAATGAATTAGAAAAAATCTATAATGATTCTCCGGAATTATTTAATGGCTCGACTATTTCTCCGAGCACTGTTTTCGATGAAATCGAAAATTTAAATGATGAACAATTTGAAGAAATAATAAAGGAATTAAAAAATGAAAAAATCAATTCTTAAAATCGCAATACTAGGATTTTTTGCTCTTATTAGCAGTATGAGCGTTTTTGCTCAGCCTCCAATGCCGCCAAGAGCAGAAAGATTACTCGAAATAAAGAAAGAAAGAATGACTGATGTTCTCGATTTGGATGATGATAAAGCTGAAAAATTATTTGCTAAGCTTGAACCAATCGAAATGAAAATGGCTGAAAAAATGCAAGAATTAATGAAATCTTTTAAAAGCCTTCGTAAGGCTGTAAAGAAAAATGATAAAGATGCTGATATCAAAGCTAAAACTGATAAAATAATTAAAATTCAGGAAGAAATGTTTGCTTTGAATACAGAAAAACAAAAAATTGCCAAATCAATTCTCAATGATGTAGAATTTGCAAAATTCTTACTCTTTGAAGCTGTATTTCAAGAAAAAGCTAAAGAAGCTATAATGAAACATAGAGGCGGCGATGATCGCGGTCCGAGAGACGGCAGAGGTCAGGGTAGAGGTAAATTCCCTTTAGATGATCCTGAAGACTAAAATTGTCGTTATAATAAATTATGACGTTATTCGAATATAAAGCACCTACTAATAGGTGCTTTATTTTTTTTATTATGGATGTTTATGAAGAAAAAAGCTATTATTATTGGAGCCGGGTTTGGCGGGCTTTCAATTGGTATTCGTCTGCTTTCAGAAGGTTTTGACGTTAGTATCTACGAAAAACAAAGATTTGCCGGAGGGCATGGACAGCAATTTTCTAAAGATAATTATACTTTTGATATGGGACCTACTCTAATTACTGCCCCAGATATAATAAACAAAATATTTAATAAAGCCGGAAAAAAAATAGAAGATTATCTGGAATTATTACCTTTAGATCCGTTTTATAGAGTTTTCTTTCATGATAATTCATCTATTGATTATTCTGGCGATTCTGAGCAGATGAAAACTCAAATGGCTAAATTCGATAAAAATGATGCAGCTAATTATGATAAATTTATTGAAAAATCAAAAGTAATATATGACTCAGTTATTACCGATGGATTAGGTGCTATTAGCTTTGATAAAATTACTACAATGCTCTCTTTGATGCCAAAAGCTGCAAAAATTGGTGCTTTAGATACTTGCTATTCTAATGCAAAAAAGTATTTCGATGACTTCAGACATAGATTTATTTTTTCTTTTCATCCATTGTTTATTGGTGGTAATCCATTTAGAGTTCCAGCTATTTATTCAATGATTTCTTATCTCGAAAAGACTGGAGGTATCTGGTATTCTAAAGGTGGTATGAAATCTTTGGTAAATGCTTTTGTGCAACTATTCGAAGAGCTTGGTGGAAAAATTTATTACAATTCTGAAGTTCAGAAAATTAATATTGTAAAACAAAAAATCGATTCAGTTATTGTTGCCGACGAAAAAATCAAAGCTGATGTAGTAATTTCTAATGCCGATATCAATCATACATATACAAAACTGATTGATGATGAAGTAAGTAGAAAATGGAGTCAAGAAAAGTTGGATAGATCTAAGTATTCGATGAGTGCTTTTTTGTTGTATTTAGGCGTAAAGAAAAAGTATGATAAGCTATTGCATCACAATATTATTCTTTCGCCAAGATATAGAGAATTGATTGATGATATTTTCGATAATAAAGTATTAGCCGATGATTTTTCTTTATATGTGCATGTTCCGTCCAAAACTGATTCTTCGATGGCACCTGAAGGTTCTGAGAGTATTTATATACTATCGCCATGCCCAAATCTTTCGGCAAATATTGATTGGAGCAAAATGGGAAGAATCTATGCTAATAAAATAATTAATTATTTAGAAGCTGATTTTGATCTTATTGGTCTGAGAGATAATATTGAAGTAGAAATAATGTTTACTCCCGAAGATTTTCAAAAACAGAGAAACAGCTATCTGGGCACGCCATGGGGATTGGAACCAAGCTTGCTTCAATCAGCCTATTTCAGACCACACAATCGAGCAGAAAGAATTAAAGGCTTGTTTTTAGTTGGTGCTGGAACTCATCCTGGTGCCGGGCTTCCAGGAGTAATGCTTTCAGCTGAAGCCACAGAAAAATCCGTTTTGGAATATATTTCTAAATAATATCAGAATATTCAGTTTTTAAATTGTCGAGTGTTTGGACCAATGTATCCCATTGGTTCATTTTCTCGTCAAGATCATTTCTTAATTTGTCATATTCTTGTTTTGTCTTTAAATATTTTTCTTGATTGGAGAAAAATTCAGAATCTGCAAACAGCTTATCAATTTCAGAAATCCTGTTTTCAAGATTTGCAATTTCGCTTTCACAATTAGCGATAGCCTTATTTAACTTGTTCTCTTCTCTTTGAAATTCTTTTTTTCTTTCTCTGTCACTTTGATTTTTTGATGGAATTTCAGAAGATGAAGCTTGTTTGATTACATTCTTTTTTTCAAGTTCTTTTAAAGACTCAAGATTTTTCTTTTCCAGATAATAATTAATATCTCCGAGATATTCACTAATTTTATTGTTTTTAAACTCATAAGTCTTTTGAGTCAATCCTTCGAGAAAATCTCTATCATGAGAAACAACAATCAAAGCACCGGAAAAATCAATTAAAGCATTTTTCAATACTTCTTTAGCAGCCATATCCAAATGGTTTGTAGGTTCGTCAAGAATTAAAAGGTTTACGGGTTCGAGTAATATTTTGGCAAGAGCGAGTCTAGATTTTTCACCACCTGAAAGAACCTTAACTTTTTTATAAACAGAATCACCACTGAAAAGAAAAGCTCCTAAAAGACTTCTTACTTTAGTGCGCATATCACCGGTAGCTGCAGAATCAATCAAATCGAAAACAGATAAATCACCAGTCAATTCGCTTGCCTGATGTTGAGCATAATAGCCGATAATAACATTATTTCCCTGAATCAATTCCCCATCAAATGGTTC
>JAUQWR010000862.1 GCA_030835065.1 Candidatus Kapaibacterium sp. | reverse complement strand
TTCTGGCTTTTAATAACTTCGTGTCTTTGTGATCCTTTCTTAATTAAGAAAATGAAGAAGAAGAAATAAGAAGAGTAGCACAAAGTTACTCAAAGTTTATTCACAAAGTTGCACAAAGTGAAGAAGAATGCAGGGAATTCTGGCTTTTAATAACTTCGTGGCCTTTGTAATCCTTTCTTAATAATCCTATGAAAAGAGCTTCACTAAGCGCACAATTTTAAAAAAAATGCTTGATCCACAAATTTGAAGATCAAGCATTTTTAAGATTAACATAACAAAAATTATTTAATCGAATAATAATTAGGCACAGCCATCAAGACTTTTTCCTTTTTAGACATTTCGAGCATTTGGAGAGTATAAATCATTTGCTTGCGAGCATCATCAGGGAGAAGAGCCCACTGCTCCAAGAAATCATTTTTAGATATTCCAAGTGCTGCAGCCATTGCATTAATATTAACTCCTGCATCTTCATCTTCGTCAGGATTTAATCCAAACAATCTCAAAATCGACTTAACATCATCTTCTTTGCTCGGGTAAGTCTTCAGATAGACTCTTACTGAATCCGGCACACCAATTCTGTGTTTTGCCAATTTAATAGCATCCTTGATACCGCCAAGCATATCAACCAATCCCAAACGTTTTGCATCTGTACCAGTCCAAACTCTACCTTTAGCTACAGATCTCAACTCTTCGAAAGATTTTTTTCTTGAATTTGCTGCTTTATCGACAAATCTCTTATAAATATCATAAGAAACGTCGTATAATTGCTTTTTGTCTTTCTCGCTAAAAGGCATCAATGGGTTCATGAAATTAGCACTAGGGCTGGTAGAAATAGTATCTACCGTTACGCCAAATTGATTAGCCAAGCCGGACAAATTAGGTATCATCAAAATTACACCGATAGAACCGGTAATAGTCTGCGGATGTGCAAAGATTGTATCGCAAGCCATAGCCATATAGTAGCCACCCGAAGCAGCAACATCACTCATAGATGCATATACAGGTTTTACTTTCTTAGTAATTACAATCTCATTCCAAATTTCATCAGATGCAATCACAGATCCGCCAGGGCTATCAATACGAATAATAATTGCTTTAACGTTATTATCTTCGCGTGCATCTTTCAAATATTTAATAAATTCACCCGATTTAATTTCAGATTCGTTGCTAAATCCTTGGCTTCTGCCAGAGCTAATAGCACCCGATGCATAAATAACAGCAATCTTTTTATCTTTTTCGGCTACTGTACCTGGCAATGGAGGGTCGCTCGCCAAATATCTAGACATACCAACATACTGTACTTTATCGTCAGATTTAGCATTTTTTCCGAAAATTTCCTTTTTAATCATTTCCTTAACAGTAGCTTCATTTGCTATTTCATCAATCAATCCGTTAGCTTTCAGACTATCTGCAGAATATAAACCTCTCGACATCGCAGCACTTATTGCAGCTTTTTCCATCTTTCTATATTTACTTACCGATTCGACAAAAGATTCCTGACGATTGTCTAAAATTACTTGAAGCTGCTTTCGTGCAGAATCAGAAAACTTAGCCTTGCTAAAGGATTCGCCGGCGCTTTTGAAATCTTCGAAATGCTGTACGTAGAAATCAACACCGTATTTATTAAACAATCCTTTGAAAAACAAACTAGCTATGCCGAAACCATTAAACTCCAGCATACCTTCTTTGGGCATAATAATTTTATTTGCAGGCAGAGCATTAAAGTAATTTGATTCGTTGCCTGCCTCTATATATGCATAAATAAATTTACCGGATTTTCTAAAATCTTCTAAAGCATCTTGAATTTCTGCAGCTTTTACCGGAGATAATCCACCTGGCAGATTTGATTCAATATAGATGCCTTTAATTTTATCATCGAATTTAGCTCTTTCTATTCCACTTAATACTTCATAAAAAGAATTCTTTCCATCTCCGCCAAGAAAGGCAAATGGATTGTTGGGGCTTGTTTCATTCAATCCCGTAAAGTTAAGATATAATACTGAGTTTGACTTTACTTCTACTTGTTCTTTTTCAAAAAATGAACCTACCACTCCAAAAACTGCTAATACAATCATTAATAATAGTACTAATACAATACCTACAATCAAAAGCGGTATCCACCAATTGGATTTCTTTTTTGGCTTTTCAAAATATACGGGATAAGGAGCTTGCCCACCCATATTGCTAAAATTTGTAGTATTTTCAGACATATTTAACCTCAAAATTTTATGTTTTTCAAAAATACGGATTTAATCACTAATTTGTTGCAAAAATTTGCTATATATATTATTTGCATACTATTTAAATATTATTTATAAATCGTTTATTTATTCATATTCTAAATATTGATCATATTAATATTAATTAAATGATAAATAGGTAAGAATATGAACATGATAAATTTGACTGATGATGGAGATTCGCCAATAAAATTAGCAGGGATATTGACAAAAGGAAAATATCAAACACCTAATCATATTTTGGCTATAAATTCACTTTTAAAGAAAATATCAAATGCTGAATTGAAGAGATTAATTGTCAATATGCCGCCCCGCCATGGCAAATCTGAACTTATTTCTAAATTCTTTCCAATTTGGTATATTGCCAAAAATCCAGAACATAGAATTATATTAACTACTTATTCAAGTGCATTTGCTTCTACTTGGGGACG
>JAUQWR010000861.1 GCA_030835065.1 Candidatus Kapaibacterium sp. | reverse complement strand
TATAACCATCTTCAACTAAATCAGATAATGAAAAATCAACACCGAGGCGTTTACTTGTATGAATATCTACGCCAAGACCTTCGATCATACGGATTTCGCGAGCCAAAGTTTCTCTCGGAAGTCTATATGCCGGAATAGTTTGCACAAGCATACCACCCGGGCGAGGTTCGGCTTCGAATACTGTCGGACGATAACCAAGCCTTGCCAAGAAATAAGCACAAGACAGACCTGATGGTCCGGCACCAATAATAGCTACTTTTGTATTAGCATTTGTTTCGTTTTCTTTTACTTCAGGCAATTGGATAGTAATTTCCTGATCTACCATAAAGCGTTTGATAGCACGAATCGAAACAGCATCGTCTAATGTTGTTCGACGGCATTTATCTTCACATGTATGGAAGCACACTCTAGCACAAACAGCCGCAAACGGATTGCGTTCTCTGTGTAGTCTTAATGCTTCGGCATAACGTCTTTCGCCAACTAATGAAACAAAACCGGGCACATCCACTCCGGCAGGGCATGCACTTTGGCAAGGAGCACGCACCAAGCCACGGCAGATACCTGCTTCGCAATGTTTGGATGTGATATGAGCTTCATATTCATGACGGAAGTGGCGTATTGTGGATAATACTGGATTTGGCGCTGTCTGCCCTAAGCCGCAAAGCGATGTATCGCATATTTGCTTGCCTAAGTCGATTAATAAATCTATATCGCCTTCTTGACCCTTATTATCGCATATTCTTTCCAAAATTTCCAACATGCGTTTGGAACCCACACGGCATGGCACACATTTGCCACATGATTCTTCTTGAACAAATTCTAAGAAAAATCTGGCAACATCCACCATACATGTGTCTTCGTCCATAACAACCAGACCGCCCGAGCCCATAATAGCACCAAGTTCGTTCAATGATTCATAATCAAGAGCGACGTTAAGGTGTTGTTTTGGAATACAACCGCCGGAAGGACCACCGATTTGTGCAGCTTTGAACTTTTTATCATTAGGGATACCATTACCGATATCATAGATAAGCTCGCCCAAAGTAGTTCCAATAGGAACTTCGACCAAACCGGAATTATTAATAGCCCCGGCGAGAGCAAAAACTTTAGTACCCTTGCTCTTTTCCGTACCGAATGAAGCAAACCAATCGCCGCCTTTAAGCAAAATGACCGGAATATTTGCGAATGTTTCAACATTATTCAGTACGGAAGGCTTGCCCCACAAGCCCTTTTCTGCGGGGAAAGGAGGACGAGGGCGAGGCTCACCGCGTTTACCTTCGATAGAAGCCATAAGAGCGGTTTCTTCGCCACAAACGAAAGCACCTGATCCCATTCTGATTTCGAGATCGAATGAGAAATCACTGCCGAAAATATTTTTTCCGAGAATGCCGCATTGACGTGCGCGTTCGATTGCCGCGCCAAGACGTTCGACTGCAAGAGGATACTCTGCACGGACATAAACGTAGCCTTGATTAGCACCTATTGCGTATGCCCCGATAGCCATACCCTCAATTATGCTATGGGGATCGCCTTCAAGAACTGATCTATCCATGAAAGCACCAGGATCGCCTTCGTCTGCATTACATAATATGTATTTTTCGTCTCCTTTTGCCTTTTGAGCAAAGGACCATTTCATCCATGTTGGGAATCCGGCACCACCGCGTCCGCGTAGTCCGGATTTTTTCATTTCATTAATTACAAATTCAGGGCTGTGATCGGTTACTACTTTTGCTAATGCTAAATAACCATCTGCAGCTATATATTCTTCGATACTTAGCGGATCAATATTTCCGCAGTTTCTTAATACTATCTTGGTTTGACGCTTGAAGAAATCAATATCTGTGATTACCGGTATTGGTTTTTGATCGGCTTCGTCTTTCCAGCATAAGCGTTCGACTACTTCTCCGCCTAATACGTGCTTTTCGATAATTTCATCGGCATCTTCTGGGGATACATTTTGATAAAACACTTTGTCTTTGGCAGTTACTATTACCGGGCCTTTAACGCAAGGACCCAAACATCCAGTATCAACGAGCAAACATTTGCCTTCCAAGCCATGTTCTTTAATAGATTTGTTGAGAGCAGCTTTTACCAATAATGAACCGGATGCAATACAACCGCCACCGGCACAAACCAAAAGCTTATCAGTGATTTCGTTGCCAATTTTTAAATTTTCATTGCGTACTTCATCACCAACTAATCTCAAGTCTTCAATAGATTTAATTATATTAGCTTGTATCATCCTACTTTCTCCTTAAGCATTGCAGACTCTTGATCCTTATAATAATCGAGAATTTCCCCGACTTTTTCGGCTTTAACTCTTTGATGTACATTGTCATTAACCATAATAACAGGAGCTAGTCCGCAAGCACCAAAGCAGCGGCCCACATCAATTGAGAATAATCCGTCGGGTGTTGTCTGTCCTACGTTTATATTTAGTTCTTTTTCCAATCCGGAAAGCACTTCCTTGCCACCGCGCACATAACAAGCTGTACCAAGGCATACTCTAACTATATACTTACCACGAGGAACTGTAGAGAAAAATGAATAGAAGCTAACTACGCCCGTTACTTCGCTATAGGGCTTATCGAGTTTTTTTGCAATTAATTGTAAAGCTTCCTTCGGAAGATAACCGAACATTTTTTGAGCTACTTGCAAAGCTGGGATCAATCCTCCTGGCTTTGTTTTGTAATCTTCTAATATTTCGTCTAACATTCGGTATAATTCTTCCTCTGTCGGCTCTTTCATACATTCAACACATTGCGATTGGGACATTGCAATTTTCCTTTGAATTGTTGGAAGAATAATAGACTATTGGATTAATTTGACTACTTAAATTAATCTGATTTGCCTTTTGGGTAGATTCGCACCTTTTTATTAATTTTTCTTTCCCAAATGCTAATCTTATTTTATATGGTTTAGCACCAATCCCGACCATATAACTATATTCGCTCTTTAATCGTCTTATGAAATCCAAATGTAAATTATGATTAAAATTTTTCACAAACAAATCATTTTGAGAAAAAATTACCGATTAGGGCTTCTTTGCTTAAATATTAAGCAAAACTTCAAGTTCGCTTCATGGTTTAAGCTTGTCTAAATTTATGTTCATCTTTCTTTACCCTTTCGGTTTTTAAAATTCGTTTTTATTTCATAATTTGCTTAGTTTTCTGGTTTTATTTCATTTTATTAATATTGTTTATGTCTGATATTAAAGATAGATTCATCTCCGTGAGAGGTGCTAAAGTTCAAAATCTTAAAAATGTTTCTGTGGATATTCCCAGAAATCGATTCACTGTTGTTTCTGGCGTTTCGGGCTCGGGCAAGTCTTCTTTAGCTTTCGATACCGTTTATGCCGAAGGGCAAAGAAGATTTGTGGAGTCTTTGTCTTCTTATGCCAGACAATTTTTGGAAAGAATGGACAAGCCCGATGTCGAACTGATTGCTGGCTTGCCTCCTGCTATTGCTATCAAGCAGCTGGCTCCTTCTCGTAATCCTAGATCTACTGTTGGAACTAGCACCGAAATTTATGATTATCTTAGATTGCTTTTTGCTCGCATTGGTACTACTATTTGCAGATCTTGTGGCAAAATTGTTAAAAAAGACTCTCCGGATTCTATTGTTAAAGATTTGGATTCTTTCAACGAAGGCGATAAACTTTTTGTTTTATTTAGACTTAATCCTGCCGTTAAGAGTATCAAAGATGAAATATCAAGGCTAAAAGCTCACGGATTTTTTAGAATTATTCTTAATAATTCTACTGATATTATTGATATCGAACAAGAAAAAATGCCTATTGGGCTTTCGCATGAGGATTTTTTCATTCTGGTTGATCGTCTTGTTTTTCATAAAGACAAAGAGTCGCTCACTCGACTGACTGATTCTATAGAATCTGCATTTGGTGCTGGTGCTGGCAGGCTTACTGTCAAAAATCTTAGTTCAAACACTGAACTAAATTTTAGTAATTCTTATGAATGTGCTGATTGCGAAATTTTGTATGAAGAACCTGAACCAAGACTATTCTCCTTTAATAATCCTCAAGGAGCTTGCCCTCATTGTCAGGGTTTTGGTCGTACTATTGGAATTGACGAAGACTTAGTCATACCAGATAAAAGTATGTCTTTGGGCAAAGGCGCCATTCATCCATTCCGCAGTCAGGGTTTTGCCCAACACCAAAGAGCTCTGCTCAAAATTGCACAAAAAATTAAAATGCCTGTCCAGATACCATATATTCAGATACCCGAAGAATTTAAAAAAATTATTTGGGAAGGAAAAGAGGATTACATTGGCATAAATGGATTTTTTGCTATGCTCGAAGAAAAAAATTATAAAGTGCATTATAGGATTCTTCAGAGCAAATATCGTGGCTTTACCAAATGCAAGGCTTGTGGCGGATCTAGGCTTAGAACCTCTGCCAGACAAGTATTTATTGACGGCAAAAACATTCCTGATCTTGTCAATATGCCACTCGAAGATATTCATCAATATATGATGAATTTAAATATTAATGAATATCAGCATGCAGTTGCCGACGCTTTAATCAAAGAAATAAGAAGCAGATTAGGTATGCTTGTCGATATAGGACTTGGCTATCTGACACTATCACGTATGGCTCATACTTTGTCTGGTGGCGAAGCTCAAAGAATCAATCTAGCTACTGCACTCGGTTCGGCTCTTGTTGGCACTCTTTATGTTTTAGACGAGCCTTCTATCGGTCTGCATCCAAGAGATACAAACAGGCTGATTAATATTTTGATCAAACTGCGTAATCTTGGAAACACAATTCTGGTTGTTGAGCACGATCCCGATATTATTCGAAAAGCTGATATGATTATTGATATGGGACCAATGGCTGGTAATTTTGGTGGCGAATTGGTTTATTCAGGCAAAGTCGAGGATCTTCACACTGCCAAACGCTCGCTTACCGCTCTTTATCTTACCGGACAAAAACAAATTGAATTGCCTGCCAAAAGAAGAAAAACTAATGGCAATAAAATTACAATATTTGATGCTAGCGAAAATAACTTAAAAATTGATAAAGTTGATTTCCCCCTTAATTGTCTTACAGTCGTTACCGGTGTTTCAGGCTCGGGCAAAAGTACTTTAGTTCATAATATTTTATATGCCGGACTTAAAAAAGCCAGTGGCAACTCTATGGTCGAGACAGGTAAGCATTCTCATATTCAGGGAGCACAATACCTCGATTTTATCGAAATGGTAGATCAGTCGTCTATCGGAAAATCAAGCAGATCCACTCCTGCAACATATACAAAAGTATTCGATAGTATTAGAGAATTGTATTCGCAAACTCAGGCGGCAAGACAATTAGGCTGGAAGCCCGGGCATTTCTCCTTCAACGTTGCTGGTGGCAGATGCGAACTATGCGAAGGCGAAGGTAATGTAACTGTCGAGATGCAATTCCTTCCAGACGTTCATCTTACTTGCGAAGCCTGCAAAGGCACTCGTTACAAAAAAGAAGCAATTGGCATTACAATTAAAGATAA
>JAUQWR010000860.1 GCA_030835065.1 Candidatus Kapaibacterium sp. | reverse complement strand
CAAAGCAGAGCGGATAATATAATATTTTTTAACAACCATAATTTATATTTCAGCGCTGTCAATAGAGCACCCAAACTCCTTTTGTTTTATGCAGACGAAACTTTTGTTGGGTCTTCAATAAGTAAAAAAGGCGGACAATTAGCATTATATGCCAACACAAAAGGCATACATACACGCACCGGCAATCTAGTTGTAAAATCTACAGTTAGTAATTTTTGCAGCTCTTCGATGAATCCTTATGGCAATAGCGATAGTCTTTACCAAGTTATTGTAAGGAATGTGGATACACTTTTTGTTTATCTTATAGATTCTGAGTATAACAATGCTCAGGGCAAGCTTTTAAAAACTGATGTAATTCTCTCAGGCAACCATACCTCTACTGATCCAATTTGGAAAATCTTACCACTAGATCATGGATCTGACTTCGAAATAATCAAGCATCCAAAAAAGCCAGACACTTATTGGTATATATATTTTTCTTTCGATTCGACAATTAATTGCAGAGTGCTCGACAAAAATGGCTTAGGTCCGATTGTTGATTCATTTACTGATACAAATTTCAAATGGGTTGCAGTTCAAAATGAGAGAAACATTATTGCATCTCGTGATGGTAGCAAGATAATGTACTACTCTCTTTATGGTGGAGACTCTGTTTATAGAAATTGCATGCTGCATCTTATGGAATTTGATAATATTAATGGTACTTTTAAGCGTAAGTACGATTATGATATTGATACTTTATATACTAGATTTAATACAAATCCATTAGATACTGTCTATAATAAATATTATCATATTTGGTGCCAGGGAAAAGCATTTTCTTCGGACGGCAACAAGTTCTATACTACCGTTAAATACAACCGAAAGTTTCTTACTCCAGGTGGTGATTCACTTGTTCAATATAGTGTATTTTATCAAATTGATCTGAAAAACAGTTTAGAAAAACCAACTTTTAAACAAATTTATAAATCAGACACAAAGAAAACAGATGAATTTATTACAAATGATTTAGTTTTAGGTCCTGATAATGTTATTTATTTCACAAGCTATCCTTTCAAATATTTGGGGGTTGTATATAAACCAAATGAATTTGGAGATTCTTGTAAGTTTGGGTTAGATATGACTTTAAAATCCCCAACAGAAACTGGATACTTTTTCCCATTTACTTATCTTGGTCCAATTCATGAAATAGTATTTCCCGATACTGTAAATATTTGCGAAAAAAGCGGGATAACTGTACCAATCAAATATATTACAAATACTCCGCCAGATTCTGTTTTCTGGAAAGGTAAATTACCATTTACCGTGAGAGACACTACATTCACAATCGCAACTGCTCTTACTTCTATGAGCGGTACCTATGAGATTACTGCCTATTTCGGCACAGAAAAAGTAAAAAAGAAATTCCAATTTAACGTATATCCCAAACCAGAAATAGCTATAGATATGCTACCAACCGATAAGCCAATTGTTGGCGAAACTGTTACTCTTCAAGTATTAAGCAGTATTAGCGAAATTAGCTATCTTTGGAATACTGGCGAAACGACACAGGAAATTAAAGTAACAAAACCCGGCAAATATACTGTTACAGCTACTTCAAAATTTGGCTGTACTGAAACCAAAAGTATCGACGTAAAATTCTATAATTCATATATTATAGACATTGAAGGCGATACTGTTCTTTGCGATGGCTCTAAAGGCAAGCTAATCGTCAAAAACAAAGAAGATTTAGATTATGTTTGGTCCACAAATGAAGCCGGAAAAGAAATTATTGTTGATAAAGCCGG
>JAUQWR010000076.1 GCA_030835065.1 Candidatus Kapaibacterium sp. | reverse complement strand
TAAAATATCAGTAAAATACATTGGATGGCGAATAATTGAATAAACCCCATGTGTTTTAATTTCTCGATTTGCAATCAAAACTCCGAAGCTTGTTCCCAGGTTTATCAGTGAAAGCAAACCCAGCAAATAAGAAATAAAAATAAATAAACCGGAGATAAAATTAAGAATTTCAAGATCGGATTGTATTTGTCCGGAAAATGCAATACCAGAAAAGAAAGCAAAAGCTGCAATAAACTGATGAAAAATATTTTTGTCTATTGATTTATAATTCTTTCTGATAAGGAATAGGAGTAGCATAATAATATTATGAATTAAAAACGTAATTTCAATAATACTCCAAGAAATTGTATCCCAATTTGTATAAAGGTTCCAAACATAATAAATTGCAATATTAAAAAAAACATATATACTTACAAGTCTTTGACTATGCTTGATGATAAATTTCTTTAAATTAGAATTACTAAAATAATTTATTAAATTCATATTAATCCTTGGTCAAAGGCACATCCTTAATAGTATTGTAAAGAGCGAGGTAGTTTTTTAATTTATTATCGCCGTAAAGCAAAGATTGGAATACGCCCCTACAACTTGTCCAGCAGGAGCGGCAATTATTACTCTTGTTTAATTCAATTAAATTCCTTTCAATAATTTCGATGTTATCGAATATAATATTGCCAGCACTTTCATCAAGTTTATCAATACAAAGACTAACATTCCCAGAACTATCGATATTAAATAAATTAATACCTGCAGTACAAGGACTAATACCGTAATCAGATTCGATAGCCTCAGTAAATCTAGCTAAATAGGAAGGAATTGCTACAAACTCTTTATATTTTTGTTTTAATTCTAATAGCTTTGAGGAAACATCATTAACAGATAGTTTATCTTCTTTTTTGCCACGAGAGTCGCTATAAAGTGTGACCAAATAAGTAACACCAATTTTTTTTGCTAAAAGGATTAACTCTTCAATTTCATCTATATTATCGTCCATAACCACAGATATCATATGAACTCTTTGATTGGCACTTACACGACTTTCATTTAGTATTTTTAGAGCATTAATCGCTCTATTAAACGCTCCATCAACTCCTCTTTGCTCGTCGTGTTTTTGAGAATTTGCATAATCTACAGAGATACTAATCTCATGAAGTCCGGCTTTAAAAAGTTTTTTAGCATTATCTTTATTTATATACCAACCGTTGCAAATCATAATGGGATAATGCTTTTGAGCAAAAGTTTCAGAAATTTCGAAAATCTGATTGTGGAGGAGGGGTTCTCCACCACCAATTGAGACCATGAGAGGTCCAAAGTGT
>JAUQWR010000859.1 GCA_030835065.1 Candidatus Kapaibacterium sp. | reverse complement strand
ATCGACTAAAGCTTCAATTTTACCATTTAGTTCCATGAATTTTCTAAAATCAACATATTCTTGAGTTGGAGCATTTTTCAAGAAAATATCAACACGTTGATTTTCTGCAATACCTTCAGCATAATCAGCATTTGATGGAATTCTTGGCAACAATCTACTTTGTGTCGAAATTTTCTTTTCGGGAACGCCAAGAGCAATTAATGCTTTTTTGACAGATTCGGCTCTAGCTTGTGCTAATTGCAAACCTGCAGATTCTTTGTCGGCTCCTGAAGTATAGCCCTCAATTGTGAGAGAAGAATTCTTATTGTTTTCTACTATCTCTGCGATTCTTGGTAAAATATATTTATGAAGTTTAATAGCATCTTTATCAAAATAGTTTACATCTTCTGCTTTTGAAGTAATATAAGAAGCTGGGATTTCTGATTCATTTTGATTAAAGAATACAGAATTTACCAAAGGTGCAGTCGATAGCAACTCAGTACCGGTATTCACTCGCATATCTTTTTGTGCTATACCAAGATTAAGAATTGGAAGTGGTTTGATTTCTTCTACAATAACATCCTGAATAACTGGTTCGGGTTCTTTAACTGGAATCGGCTCGGGTTCGGGTTCTGAAACACCAAATCTAATACCAACTTGAAATCTTACTGCCATTGCTTTCCAAGAAGCATCGCTTGTATAGTCACTTAAATTATAATCAACAAGCAATTCTTGGGTTAGAAATGAAGTTTGAGATACTTTCAACATATTATCAAAACCGAAAGAAATACCAAACCCGTTACTATTCATAGTTTTTATATCACCTTCGGCAATCATTCTTTCACGTGTTTTGCTACCATCATTTCCTACAAATACTGCATTAGATGGAGATGCAATCTCTTCCTTTTGAGTAAAAGTACCAGATCCTGGCAGAAAGAATCTAACACCGGCGATGAATCTAAAAGGACCATTAATCAAGTTTGGACTTACTACCCATCTAAAATCGGGTTGAATTTCTATAGCAGAAAATTTTGTTTCCAAATTATTTTCAAGCTTTGCATCGACTAATTTATTTGATTGCATATCTCGAGCCGGATATATATTTTCAAGAGTAAGAGTTCCGCCTCTCTGCACATATCCAATTCCAAGACTTATCTGATATTCAGGTGAAATTGCTTTTTCGAAAGCAATCGTGCCCGAAAAACCAAATCCTGAACCGGATTCGAACAAGCCACAGTCTGTCGCTCCTTGGAATTGCTTAAAATCAGGTTGATGTATATTATATGCCATTCCTAATTTGGGGTGGATTGCAAATAATTCTTTATCAAATAATGTTTGGGCATTCGCTTGCGATATTACAGTTATAAACAATACAAATAGTAATGCAATTCTGCTTTTCATATTTTTCCCGATAAATTTCTATAATTCAAACTTATAAAATTACAAAAAAATATTGAATTTATTGTTAATCTATATAGGATTATCGATTAATAATAAGCTTTTCATTTTTCCACTTACCATCAATTTTCATTTTTAATAAGTAAACTCCTGAAGATAATCCTGAAACATTCAATATCGCTAATCTGTCGCTCATCTTATCAGATAAAATTATTTCTCCCAGATAATTTATCAATTCATATTCAATTCCGCCAATAAAATCATTTTCATTAATTGAAATATAGACTATATCATTGCCAGGATTAGGATAAATTTTGATAGTATTATTTAGTTCAAAAATATCATTTATTTTATAATAAATATAATCAGAATAATTATAGCATGATACTGAATCATAGACTCTTACGCGATATCGTCCTTTTTCTTTGGCATAATAGTAATTAAGATTGGCTCCGCTTATCATTGTATCGTTCATATACCATTGATACTTTTTATAAACACCTTGACAAGTAAAGAAATTATCACTTATACCAACAATTGGCTTTGCTGGTAGTGGCAGATAATAAATATCTACTGTATCTGTATTTGCACTAAATCCATAATCATCTTGAACATTTGCCCAATATTTGCCGGAGTTCTTTGCACTTATAAATCTTGACTTTCTACCATCATTCCATAAATATTTTGTAAATCCATAACCTGCATCGAGCAAAATACTGTCGCCTTGGCAAATTGGATTAGAACCCAATAGCCTTACTTTAGGTTTATAATAATCACTTATAGAAATATTCATAATCTGCGAAGAACCAATACATCCGGCACTATTAGTCTCGACCACTCTCAAACTGCCACCGCTTGTATTATTCCATCTTACAACAATACTATCGCTGGATTGTCCGCTTAGAATTAAACCACCACTAATTATCCATTCATACTTCGATCCAGTATGTTTTTCGACAATATAAGAATATGGACGATTAATTCTTACTGAGTTAATACCTTCAATTAGCGGATTTGGAGTTGGATGAACAATTATCTTTATTGTATCACTAATACCACCAAATCCTAGCGAATCTGTAACAAACACCCAATAGTCTCCACTTGTTGAGACAATATTTAATCTACTTGTTTTTCCATCGGACCAAGTGTAGGTTTTATAATTTGCACCTGCATCTAAAATAATACTATCACCTGAGCAAAATTCAGTTTTACCCGAATAATTAATTACAGGTTTATATTTTTGACCGATAAATACTTGAAAACTAACCGAATCGGCACACAATTCCGGGCTTGTTTCTACTAGTTTTAGTCTGCCAATTCCATTTTGATTTTGCCACTTAACAGTAATTTTGTTTAATTCATTTGAACCTTGGATAACACCATTTTCTACTGTCCAATAGAATTTATTTACTTGAGGACTATAAGAAATGTAATCTTGTTGCGAATTTATAAAAACTAATTTTGCTCCATTGATATTGGGTTTGGGCTTTTGATTAACGATAATTTTCACTGTATCCTGCCAAATATTAGCAGCTGAATCTGTAACAGTCAAAAAATAATTAGTAGTGACAGGTGGATACACTTTAGGATTGGCAATCGAATCATTAGAAATAAATGCTGATGGTTTCCATTTATATTTCAATGTGCCATAGCCACCATAAGCAGATGAAGCCATCACAACAGTATCTCCAGAGCATATTGAAATATCTTCACCAGCATCCACTTCAATAAGATTTGGTTTAAATACCATAACAAAGCCATCTGCCTTATTTGTATCATTATAAGACTTATCAAATACATTTGAAAAGCTTGGGAAATTATTAGAACCAGTCCAACCTGCTAAAATAATATTACCTTTGAATTCTGATACTGCAGTGCCAACATCACTTGTATAACCACCAGAATAGCTGGAATATAATAAATGAGATAAATCTTGATTGATTTTGCAAACAAATGCATCAGTATAGTCTAATGTATCATTATATGTTCTATCAAAAGCTGCTTTTGTTGTTGGGAAATCAGTAGAACTAGTGCTTCCACAAATATATACATTATCAAAAGCATCCAAATGAATAAAGTTGCCTCTTTCGTTATTTCGTCCACCAATAAATGTAGAATATACTAATGAATCTCCTGTATTTTTTAATTTTAGAACAAATGCATCACCGGCAGTACCGGTAGATTTATGATTTAATTCATTATCAAAAGCGTTAGAATGTGTTGGGAAATTTTTAGAGTCAGTAGCACCTGTAATATAGATATTATTATCATTAGACAAAACAATACCATAAGCTGCATCTTTTCCATATCCGCCAATAAATGTAGAATACAATAAATCAGATCCTGAAGAAGAAATTTTTGCACTAAATGCATCACCCGGATTATTGATTGAACTTGTGTCATTGATATTTTTGTTATAAGCCCAAAAACTCACAGGATAATCAACAGATCTGGTAATGCCGGCAATATAAGCAATACCTGTTGTATCTACGCAAATTGATTGGGAAAAATCATCATTTGAACCACCAAGATAAGTGGAATAAATCAATGCAGTGCCATTTTGATTTATCTTGCTTATAAAGCAATCGTACTTTCCATTTCCACTTGTATCATATGCTGTTTTGCTCACTGGAAATGAGCCAAATGAATTAGTATAACCGGTAATATATGCAAATTCAGTAGAATCGACTGCTACTGAAATAGCATAATCATCTCCCGAACCGCCTATTAATGTGGAATAAATCAATGAATCTCCTTCGGGACTCAATTTACTTACAAACACATCATAACCGCCTCTATCTATTGAATCAATTGCTCCATTTGTATATGGAAAATTATGAAGACTAATAGTATAGCCACTAATGAATATATTACCTTTATTAGATATTGCAATTGATTCGGCAATATCGTCGCCAATTCCACCTAAATATGTAGAAAATAACAATTGTTTTGTTGTCGAATCGAATTTACTTATAAATATATCATTAAATCCCCAATCGTTTTCATCGAATAATGTATCTAAAGAACCGGCTGTATAAGGATAATTGTTCGATAGAGTATGCCCTGCAACTATAATATTGCCTTGATTATCTCTAACCATAGACTTGATATAATCGTAATCTTTTCCACCAATAAAAGTCGAACTAATTATGGGATCAATTCTTATCACATCGATATTATCATCAACATTTAAATTATATCTAATTATCGAATTACTTTCATTAGAAAAACTTACATCGATAGGTTCAGTATTATTGGATTTAATCGAATAAGCTTTCAAATCCTGATGCAAATTTCTAAATCTCTCAGATTGTATAATAAGGCGATTATTTTCTATAGATACGTCGCAATCGAAAAACTTTTGTTTGATTTCAGAATAGTTTGCATTACTATTGATTAAAAAGTCATATCTCAAATTTGAATTTTCAAAATATAATACCAAATCTATATCGTTATATAAATTTTTTATCAATAAAGTATCATAAATCAAAGATTTGGAATTAGTTTTAGCAGTGAATTTATTAAAATATACATTTTGACTGCTTTTGCTTATATAAGAGAATTTGTTAGAATTAATAAATTCAAAACCATAAGAGAGCTGTTTTAAATTAATCTTATCATTATTCAATTTTTGAATAGAATAATCAATTACTTTAATTTTATTATCTTTAACAATTATCTTTTGGTTTTCATTGATTGAGGAATAATATATATTTCCATTACTATCATACTCTCTTATAAACCCTGAAAATAGCTCAGTCAAAGATAGAGTAAATATAACAACAGACAGACAAAAAAACTTTTTAATTAACAACAAATCTCTCATAATATGAATTGTCATCCTCATTTATTATTAGCAAATAAGAACCAGGCGATAAATTACTTGAGTTAATATTCAACACAGGATCATGATTATCTGCTTCCCAAACAATTCTTCCTAAAACATCAACAATTTTGTAATGCTTAGGCGAAAAGGTTTCTTTAGTAGAAACAGAAAAATAATTGCCCCAGCTTATAGGATTTGGATGAATAGTCAAATTAGTAATATTATCTTCATCAACACCGTTAATAGGCTTATATATAAGCACTTTAATATTTTTCAAAGCTAAGCCGCTTCTTTCGACTCCATTATCAGTCAAAACGGCAAAACGAATAAAAATATCTTTATCTAGATAAGAGTCTAAATCAATTTCCTGACGAGTCCAATCATGAATAAACCCTTGGAATACAGGCATATCCATTTCTTGTCTGCTTTTGTTTAAACCCAAGCCAAGCACCATACGATCAGACTTCAAAAAATTCCAATAAAGCCCACCATCAGTGGATATTTGCACTATTCCTGCATCATAAGAAGGCTCAATTCCCCATCTGGCATCAAAAGAAAGAACAGCTCTGGAAACATTTTTCAAAGAAATAGGAAGTTTTGCAGTCAAATAGCTTTCAAAGTTTCTTGTACTGATCGAGTCTATAGCATCTGTATAATACAATTCTTCATTTTCAATTTTAGAAACCCAAGGGCTTGAAGCCCATCTATCGCTAAGTTGTTCAGACATCAAATCATATATTTGTGGCTTGATAAGGAAAATAGAAAATGTATCTCTTTTTGCAACTGAGCCTTCACTTATCTCAACTTCAAAAAATGCTTTTTGTCCGTTTGTAATTGGCTTAATAATTTCTAAATTGAAAGTAATCTTATCTATCATTCCGGGTTGCAAACCACCGCTCAGCTCAGATTCATTTTTGACTTTTATATTAGGATTTAGAGATTTCAAATTGACAAAAACTGTTTTAGGAGTAGAATATAAACCAATATTCTTGATAATTAGTTCCAAATCAGGAACATCCATATTTTTATATTTTGCAACTAATTGCATTGGTCTTGTATTTGAATATAAGGATCTTAAAAGTTCATAATTCATACCCAAGGTTTCGATACAATGCACAGGAATTCTCTCAGCTTTGGGCCAGAAACCATCCAATTGGTCGCCTACTTCAGGAGTCATAGCAAAAATCTTAGGTTTATCGTTTGTCTCCAGATACATCCAATCATCAGAATTGCCAGAAGCAAAATAATTCAAAGCTTGGCGGTCTAAACCATAAGTATATTTATGTTGTTTATGAACATAATAAGCAAAACCACGAAATACGCTTGAGTCTTCGGTTTCTTGATTCAAACTTCCGTATGGATAAATCAATAAATTGCCATAGGTATGGTAATTTAAAGCAGCTTTAAATTTATATTTTTTGCATAATGCTTCGATTGCCTGGGTTTCCGGTTCTGAAAATGGAGATTCTCCGCGATAAGTATCTCTAATAGGATCTGAAGAAGCACCTCCTTCAGTACTCCAAAATTCTTGAGGACCGTAATTTCTATTTAAATCGACACCATAAATTGTATCATTAATAGTCCTGCAATTCTTTCTAAACATACCTCCACCATTAGGTGATTGAGCTTGATTATAGAGATAACCATCAGGATTGACTACAGGAACCATTATTATATTACGAGTTTTAAGCAGGTTTACAACTTCATCGTCATTATTATTATACTTGTCTAATAGATCATTCAAAAAGTAAATAAGCGACATCATTCCACCCGGCTCTCTGGCATGGTGCATTGCTGTATAAAGCACATAGGGCTGCTCGTCTGTTCCGTCGCCTTTATGAGTACCTATATAATATCCCCAAATATCCCTTTTTTGAAAAGATTTACCAATTGAGAATTTCTTTATTAAATTAGGATTTTGCTTTATTAGATTATCCATTTCTGAATAACATTCATCTAATGTAAAAAATCCATTGAGCGAACCATATTTAAAATTTAATGGTTTTTGGATTTTGTCTAATTCTTCTTTATTAATTTGATTGCGCTCTACATAATATGCTTCCAGATTATCGATCAATACATCATAAGTAATTCCTAGCTTTTCAATCAATTTCAATTCATAGTCATTTACTATAATTGACACTTCATTGTTTTTTACAATAGCAGATTCAAAATCAAAATCAGAATTTAAGAATGATTTCTGTTGTTCCGGTGTTTGGATTTTTACATTTACTAATGAATGCTTTGCATTTAAATTTGCAAAACCAACTATAAAAATTAAAAGTAATGTATATAATATTTTCATAAATCACTCAAAAACAGATAAATAAATATAAACAAGTATAAAAATGTTTTATTTTAAAAACTTTCCCTTCTTACAGGATAGTTTTTTCTAAAATTCTCAAATTCTTTAGTTCTAATATTTTTAGGTAAATCAATCAAATTTGTAAAAAACCAATGATCATGATCAATCAATCTAGATTTTTTCAATTTATTATAAATAAAATCATGGTCTTTATATTTAGATTTTTCAAGAGGATTATAGTCTTTCAAAACTTTAGCAAACACGGAATAATCTGGTTTGAGATTGAAATGCTTTTCGAAAGCTTCAGCCACCATTATACTTCCACGAATTTTACCATCAAAAGCATGACCTGCAACATGAGGAGTTGCTATCATTGCAGCCTTGATCGATTCAGGATCAACTTCGGGTTCGTTTTCCCATACATCAATAGCTGCACTTATTTCTTTTCGATTAATCTTGTTGATTAGTGCATCTTCGTTTACTACTTCACCTCTGGAAGCATGAATAAACAGTGCGCTTTTCTTAACTCGGTTAATATTATCCTGGTTTATGAGGTTTAATGTCTGATATTTACCTTTCAAATCTAAAGGTACATGATTAGTAATAATATCACA
>JAUQWR010000858.1 GCA_030835065.1 Candidatus Kapaibacterium sp. | reverse complement strand
TGAGTATGTTTGGGGATTCGAAAAATATAGCAAAAATTCGAAGCAAGCTTCGCTTACTATGGTTATTGGATGGAGATTTATGATCGAAATTACTGCAAATAACCAATCAGGTACTGATTTAGTTAAATCAATTGCTAATAGCATGAAATTAAAAGAACTTTCGCAATTATAAACTTTAAAAAGAGAGAGAGAACATGGAAGATATCAACAACATGGCTAGTGCCGAAGATATCGAAAAGAACAAAGTGTGGGGTATATTAGCATACTTTATTTTCTTTTTGCCTTTGATTACAGCAAGAGATTCTAAATTTGCAATGTTTCATGCAAACCAAGGATTATTATTGTTTATAGGATGGCTTATTTCTGTGATCATCGGTTCATTTTTCCCATTATTAGGTTGGATTATCAGTTTTTTAATGTTTATTTTATTGACGATCTTCGCTTTGATGGGAATTATCGCTGCTGCAGGTGGAAAGATGAAGGCACTTCCATTAATTGGTGGAATTACAATACTTAAATAGTATCATTCGATAAAAAAATTAATAAGGCTGAATCATTTTTGGTTCAGCCTTTTCTATTTAATACACTACACTGAAAATGTAGATATATAATTTTATTTATTTTAATAAATAAGTATATTAAAAGTGGAAATTTAATGAAGTGTAGATGGGTAAATTAAATTAAAAGAAATTTAAAAATATTAATAAAGCGGATTTTTTTAAAAAAAATGTAATAATTGTAATATTCCTTTTTTTATATAGTAATTAAGTTTTAATTTGCAATTGGAATAGGGTGCAAAACAGGTAAATGGGCACCGTAGAAATAAAAATTATATAGAAGATAAGTCAGTATGGCAAAGAAATTTATTGACGTAATGGATACGTCTTTTCGCGATGGCTTCCAATCGGTCTTTGGAGGCAGAGTGCAGATGGATGATTTTATTCCGGCACTTCAAGCCGCAGTCCATGCAGGTATTAGACACTTAGAATTTGGTGGTGGAGCAAGATTTCAAGCTCCAGTATTTTATCTAAACGAAGATCCATTCAAAATGATGGATAGATTCCGCGAAATCGTCGGTCCTGAAGCAAATCTTCAGACACTTTCGCGCGGCGTCAACACCGTAGCTCTCGATACTTCCCCACGCGAAGTTGTCGATCTTCATGCCAAAATGTTTAAAAAACATGGTACAACAACCATCCGTAACTTTGATGCTCTCAACGATGTGCAAAATCTAATTTATTCAGGCGAATGTATTGCAAAACATGGTTTGAATCACGAAGTTGTTGTTACTTTGATGGACTTGCCTCCAGGCTGCAAAGGTGCTCATGACGTAAAATTTTATGAAAAAACTTTGAGAAGCATTCTTGATGCTGGTATTCCATACCATTCAGTATGTTTCAAAGATGCAAGTGGTACTGCCAGCCCTCAAAAAGTATATGAAACAATCAAAATGGCTCGCAAATTATTGCCAGCAGGCACTCATATTCGCGTGCATACACACGAAACTGCAGGTGTTTCGATTTCATCTTATTTGGCAGCTCTCGAAGCTGGT
>JAUQWR010000857.1 GCA_030835065.1 Candidatus Kapaibacterium sp. | reverse complement strand
GCAATGATTATCGGAACAGTTGCAGGAGCCCGACTCGGACACTGCCTTTTTTATGAGCCATCTTATTATCTCGCCAATCCTATCGAAATTCTAAAAATCTGGAATGGCGGACTTGCTTCGCATGGCGCTGCTGTTGGCATTCTTCTTGCCATTTTTTGGTTTTCTCGCAAATATAAAAGCAACTTTACTTTTATGTGGGTTGTAGATCGAATTGTAATTACTGTTCCTCTTGCCGGTGCAATGATTAGATTTGGTAATTTCTTTAATTCAGAAATTATTGGCTACCCGACTGATAAACCTTGGGCAGTAATATTCACTTCAGTAGATATGCTTCCAAGGCATCCATCACAACTTTACGAAGCATTTTCCTATTTGATTATTTTCGGAATATTATTAGGATTATATCTAAAACTAAAGAGGCAGCCAAATCCAGGATTTATTTTTGGTGTATTCTTAATCCTATTATTTGGTGCAAGATTTTTAATAGAATATACAAAAGAAGTGCAAAGCGCTTTCGAAACTTCGATGATTATGCATATGGGGCAGTTGCTTAGCCTGCCATTTATTATAGCAGGCATCGCTTTTGTTGTTTATTCTTTCAGAAAAGCTAAAAAAGTCTAATCTATCTCAGATTTAATTTCTCTTTTTACAACGACGATTGTTTTGTCGTCGTTGTAAATTGAGTTAGCCGAATACTTCTGAACATCCTCAATTATCATATAAGCAATATTTTTAGCAGTTTCATCTTTATATTTTCTAATAGTATCGCAGATACGCTGCTCACCATATTGATTACCATCTTTGTCTTGAGCTTCGGAAATACCATCAGTGTAGAGAACTAATATATCATTATGCTTCATCGAAAGATTTTCAATTTGGTAAGTCTGATTTTCTAATATACCAAGCAAACCGCCTGTAGGCTTCAAAAAACTAAATTCATTTTTGAAATAGCTAAAGTGAATTGGCGAGCAATGCCCTGCATTAGCATACAGAACAAGCCTATTGCTCGATAAAGTCAGTTCGCAATAAAAAAGCGTAACAAACCGCTCAAAAGGGAAAGTTTCGTAAATCAATGAATTTAATCTATTGAGCAAAGCAGATATTTTTGGTGAAAATGAAAGTCCCATTCGAATAGCACCCGAAACGAAAAGAGCTTGAATAGCAGCAGGCAGACCTTTGCTAGCCGCATCGCTTATCACAATTCCTACCCTTTCCTCTTCGTCGGAGTGGTTTTTGAAATAATCGAAATAATCTCCACCAACTTCGCTATCAGGAATACATGCCCCGAATATACTATAATCATGAAACTCTAAATTATGTTGAGGCAACAAGTTTCTTTGAATTTCAGAAGCTTTATTAATATCTCGTTGAAGTTTTTTTCGCTCTTCTTTGTATTGCATATCACGAATTCTAACGCTTGCAACACTGCTTATAATATTTAAAGTCTCGAAAAAACTTTGAAGAATATGCTCTGCATTAAAGCCCAAAACCCATTTGTAATATCGATGGTTATCTATCTTTACAATTTCGCCTAGAGCAGTTACTGAATATACTTCAATACCTTTTTGGCGCAAAAAGTCGTCTGTTTCTTGATGCAAACTTGTTCTATTATTTACTAATTCGCTAAAAACAGGATAATCTTCCAAACTAACTTTATAATTATTTGGAATTTTTTTCAGACTGCCAATCTGATACCTAAGCTCATAAACTTTTTCTTGAGGATTGAGCTCCCAGACACGTCCGCCTATAATCTCAAATTCATGATGATTTACAAGTTCCTTGACTAAAGACTTCAAAAACACCAAATCAGACTTATAATTGCCTTCTGTAAATTTCTCAACAAGCTTATAAATATCGCGTTGAGAACTATTGCTATAAACCATCTCTATTAATCCTAAACTATTTAATTAACTTTGCCTTGCGCATCGCATTTTCAATCAGCTTCCGGTTAGATTCTTGTATTGGCAACAAAGGCAATCTATAATTTTCTTCCATCATACCCATGATAGCTAAAGCAGATTTGACCGGCACAGGATTTGTTTCGACAAAGTTTAATTGCATCAATTCAAACAAATTATAATGAATTTCCAATGCTTGCTTATATTTTCCTTGAAGAGCTAAATTTACGCACTTGCTAAAAGCTTTTGGAGCATAATTTGAAAGTACCGAAATAATACCTTTTGCACCAAGCATAACCGCAGGAAGAGTGAGTGCATCGTCGCCGCAAAGCAAAGTAAATCCTTCAGGTGCGTTGAGCATTATTTCCATCATTTGCTCTAAGTCGCCTGAAGCTTCTTTGGTTGCAATAATATTTTTGTGTGCTGAAGCAAGCTTCAGCTGAGTGGATGCACTAATATTTACTCCCGATCTGCCAGGTACATTATAAATTATTTGCGGAATATCAACTGATTCTGCAATTGCCAAAAAGTGATTGAACAAACCTTCTTGCGATGGTTTGTTGTAATATGGAGCCACCAGCAATACTGCATCAGCACCATGCTCTTTGGCTACAAGGCTCATATCAATACTTGCCATTGTGCTGTTAGATCCTGTTCCTGCAATCACAGGAATGCGACCTTTTACATGCTCTACTGTTTCGATAATCAAAGATATTCTTTCTTTTGCATTCAAAGTTGCGGCTTCGCCTGTAGATCCACATACAACAACGGCATCTACACCGTTTTCGATCTGAAAATCAAGCAATTTCTTGAATGCATCGAAGTCAACTGATAAATCTTTTTTAAAAGGAGTTACAAGAGCGGTTATTGTACCTTGTAAATTCAGTTCTTTCATAATCTTTCCCTTTTCTATTATGACAGGCTTGCGTCATTAATCATAAATATATGATATATTAATTCTATTCCGTGAATACGGACTACACCAATATTTAAATTACAATTTAAAACAAATGTTTTAAATATAAAAATAATTATTAGTCATAATTAATTTATATTTCATTTTAAAATCAATTTCTTAGCTGTTTTTTTATTAAATTTATAAAAATTGACAAATCTAATTTTTTTTGCAACTTTTTTTGAAATTGTGACTCTTACCAATAAATGAATGTCGAACTATTTGCGGATTGTTGATGTAAATCTATACAAATTAATTTAATTACGTATTTTGCCGCTTATATGGAAGAAAAACAAAAACAAGACAAATTTATGGAAGCTTTCGAGCCTAACAGGCAAAAGCTCTCGGCTTATGCATTAGCTCTTACTCGAAATAGAGATGATGCCAAAGATATTGTAAGCGAAACAATTCTGAAAGCCTACGAGAGTTTTGAGAAAGTCAAAGATACTCAAGCATTTTCAGCGTATCTATTCACGATTGCATCCAGAATATTTAAGCGTAAGCTTTGGCGTCGGAGAATTTTTGGAGAATATAACCAAGAATATGCCGAAACTATCCCGGCAGGAACTGTAAGTCCCGAAACCCGTTTCGATATCGAAACCTTATATAAAGCTTTAGACAAACTTCCTGCCAAACAAAAAGAAGCTGTAATTCTATTCGAAATTTCCGGCTTCTCGATCGAAGAAATTTGCGAAATTCAAGGCGGAACAATTTCAGGTGTCAAATCCAGGTTAAAACGCGGAAGAGAAACATTAACTGAAATAATGCATAAAACGTACGGAATAAAAACTAATACTTTGAAAATTATAAATTTTTCTAACGGCACAAGCTACGAAAGCGAATCGCCGGCAAACCATAAGCAATTTAGCTTGAGAGTGGAAAATGAAAGATTCTGAAAATAAAATGAATGAAATATTCAATAAAGCGAAAAATATCGAACCTTTGATTAGCAAAGAGGATGCGCGCTCCTTGATTGAAAATCCTTCTCGGTATTATTCAAACAATTCTAAAACAAATCT
>JAUQWR010000856.1 GCA_030835065.1 Candidatus Kapaibacterium sp. | reverse complement strand
TATAATTCATTAAATAAAGGTGGATACTTATTTATTGGATATTCTGAATCATTGCATGGAATTTCGAAGGCATTTAAATTAGTGCATCTTCCAAAAGCAATGGCTTATCAGAAAGAATAATTTAATAACGAGTAAATTATGGCTAAAACAATATTAGTAGCTGAAGATTCAGCATCTGTAAGAAAATTTATTACTTTGGCTTTAAAAATCAAAGGATATAGAGTTATTGCTACTCAAGATGGTATGGAAGCTATGGAAAGACTTCCTAAAGAAAAAATTGATTTACTTATTACTGATCTTAATATGCCTAATATAGATGGATTGCGTCTGATAAGAACAATTAGGCAAGATCAAGAGTACAAGGAGTTGCCCATAATTATTCTTTCTTCTTTGTCTAAAGACGAAGATATAAAAGAAGGTATGGATGCCGGTGCAAATTCATATTTGATTAAACCTTTCAATACCAAAAGGATACAATATGAAGTTGCCAAATATATTGGAGATGAATAATTTTAATACTTATATAAGGAAATTACAATGATTTTTTTAGTTGTTGACGATTCACCGACAATGAGGAGAATTGTAATCAATGCTTTAAAGACATTCGGGTATAACGATGTGGTCGAAGCAGGTGATGGTAACGAAGCTTTGGAAAAATTAAAATCCGAAAAAGTAGATTTTGTAATAACAGACTGGAATATGCCTAATATGAGCGGTTTAGAGCTCACAAAAGCAATACGTAGTGATGCCCAGCTTCAGCATCTACCCATTTTGATGGTTACTACTCGCGGTTTGAAACAAGATATTATTGAAGCTCTTAAAGCAAAAGTCAATAACTACGTTGTAAAACCATTCACTCCTCAAGTGCTCAAAGAAAAATTAGATGCAGTGCTTAAAGCAGTGCAGGGAGCTTAATAAGGAGGCTATGATGATTAATAAAGATGTTAAAATGCTCCTTCAAAAAGCTGATGAATTGAGGGCTTTATTTGTTCTTGGGCAAAGAGTTATTCCTTTTCTCGAAGAAATTTTCATTTTCGTCAGCGAAATTCAACCTCTTCTTGATGATATCAATCATTCTATTCAAGAAAATTTGAAAAAAATGCCTAATGCTTCTAAGCAGCTTAGCAAAGTTACTGAAGCAACTGAATTGGCTACTAACGAAATTATGGATATTGTTGATGGTTTGGTTTATAAAGTAGATATTATTTCTGCTAATATCAAAAAAATACAAGAAATTGATAAAAAGAAAAGAGATAATCCTATTAAATTGCTTGAATTGATTTATTCTGCAATCAAAAAAGGTTCTAATCTTAATGATATTCTTCCGCAATTGGCTTCTACTATTGATGCTATGAAAAACATGCCGACAAAAGATTATGATAAAACTATTGGCGAAACTGAAGAAATTCTTCAAAGTATTAGCATGGATTCCAGCTCTATTATGATGTCTTTGCAAGTGCAGGATATTACTGCTCAGCAAATTGCAGCAGTTAATAATTTGTTAGAAACTGTTCAAGCAAAGCTTAGTACTATTCTTAATCATTTTCAGACTTCTGAGATTGGCGATCTTGTTCGCAATAATGATGAAGCTTATGATGAAAGAATTAATATTTCTAAATTACACAGAAATATTGCTTTCGATCCAGAAGCAGTCGAATCAATCGCTCAAAAAGCTGTCCGCCAGGGGCAGGTTGATCAATATATACAAGAGCATTCAAGCGGCGAAATGAACGATATGCCTGATAGCCCTTCCCAAGATGATATAGATGCTTTGTTTAATCAGGTTACTGCAGTAGAGCCAAGCGAACCGGTAGAAACACCAACTAATGAGGTGATTGAAGAAGTCGAAACTGCGGATGATCCATTCGAACACTTTTCACAAGATGATATAGACGCGTTATTTGGAAAATGATATAAGGACTTTATATGTCTGCTCTTTACTCCGATCCTGAAATGCAAGAAATATTCGAAGGTTTCTTGGTAGAAACTAATGAATTATTGGAAAGTTTATCACAAGATTTGATGACTATCGAAGAAAATCCTGATGACTTAGAGCTTATTAATAGGATTTTCAGAGGCTTCCATACTATTAAAGGTACCTCGTCATTTATGGGCTTTTCTAATATTGCAGAAATCACCCATCATGCCGAAGATATTCTTAATAAATTAAGACGTAGCGAACTTAGAGTATCTCAACCCATTGTGGATGTTTTACTCGAGGTTCAGGATTGGATTGTTTTACTTGTCGAAAAACTTCAGGCAGGTAATGAGTCTCCTGTTGATTATTCTTTAACAATCCAAAAAATTAATCAACTTAAAAATACCGAATCATCTAATGAATCTGAAACTCAAGTCAGCATAGAACCACAAGTAACACCCCAGAATACAATCCAAGGAGATGCAAGTGGATTTGTTGATGCTGTATTAAATAATTCAGATATTGTGAGTAAGCCTGGAGATTTTAATGATGATGAATTGGCTTTGATCGAAGCAGCTTTTAATGAAGTTAATAATAATTTCTGGCTTGAACAAAAGGCTGCTGGGTTTTCGATGCCTAAATTCGAAACTGTTGCTGCTCCCGAAACTAAGCCTACTGAACAGACTAGTGCAGAAAAATTAGATGCAACAAAAGCTTCTGTTGCTAGTGGTCCTAAGATGAAATCTAATTCCGAAACTATTAGAATAGACGTAAATCGTGTCGAAACTCTGATGGATCTTTCAGGCGAATTAGTGCTCGGGCGTAATAGATTGGCGCAGCTTACTGATATGCTCGAACAAGAATTCGAAAATAAAGAGCAAATTAGAGATCTTATCGAAACTACTTCTCAAATTGACTTTGTGACTTCAGAGATTCAAGCTGCTGTAATGCGCATGCGCATGGTGCCTGTTGGCAAACTCTATCAAAAAGCTCCTCGTATTGTTCGTGATCTATCAAAAGAATTTGGTAAAAAAATTAATTTGATTGTAAAAGGCGAAGAAACTGAAATCGATAGGGGAATTATTGAAGAGCTGAATGATCCGCTTGTGCATATGATACGTAACTCATGTGACCATGGTATCGAATCTCCCGAAAAACGCGCAGCAGTAGGCAAGCCTGAATTTGGTACGATTACTTTGGATGCAGAGCAAGAAGGCAATAATATTGTATTAAAGATTTCGGATGATGGCGCTGGAATGGACCCCGAAAAGCTTAAAATAAAAGCTATTGAAAAGGGTGTCATAACACAAGAACAGGCTTCTCAAATGTCTGCACGCGATGCATATCAATTGATTTTTATGCCAGGATTTAGCACTGCTGTCAAGGTTTCTGCTGTATCCGGTCGTGGTGTGGGTATGGATGTTGTAAGAACAAATATCCAAAATTTAAAAGGTATTATTGAAATCGAATCAGAAATTGGCAAAGGTACATCATTTATTATCAAATTGCCTCTTACACTTGCTATCATACAAGGATTACTTGTCAAAGTACAAAATGAAACTTATGCTTTGCCATTGAGTTCTGTTGTAGAAGTCGTTGCAATTGATATCGATAGTGTTTATACAATAAATAAACAAGAAGTGGTAAGAATCAGGCAAGAGGTTATTCCAATACTAAGGTTAGATAAAGCGCTCGGTGTGCCAAATCCAAAAGAAGGATTGGAGAATAGGTATGTTGTAAATGTTGGTTTAGGATTGCAAAGAGTTGGTTTATTAGTTGATGAGTTGTTAGGGCAGCAGGAAATTGTAATCAAATCTTTAGGTGAATATTTGGGTAATATAACCGGAATAGCCGGATCTACAATATTGGGAGATGGTCGGGTAATTATGATTATAGATGTAACTGATTTAATTCAATCTATTTATCAAAATGAGTTTATGCAATTTAATAGATAGATGATTTGATAAATTTTGAAAATTGCATTTGTAACATATTATCCTGAAGGTAATTTAAAATCACATCATGCTGTGTGGTATTATATACTCAATTCATTAAAAGAACTTGGTCATGAAGTTGTTGTTATTGATGATCTGAAAACTAAGTTTCATCAATTATTTTCGATAAAAAGCCGAATATTAAACATGTTCGGCTTTAATCATTTTAATTTGATGGATAATCCGGTAACAAAAAATATTTCCAAAATTGTTGATGAGAGACTTAATAAAATTGATGGTTTAGATTTAATTTTTGCACCTGGTACAATTGAAATTGCATATTTAAATACTTGTATTCCAATATGTCTATGGACTGATACTCCTTTTGTTGGTCTGGTAGATTATTATGAATCATTTAAAAATCTTAGTACAAAATTTATTCTTAATGGTATAAAATTTGACAAGTCTGCTCATGAAAAAGCCCAAAAAATAATATATCCTTCAAATTGGGCAATAGAATTAGCATCTAATAATTATAATTTAAGTAAAGATAAATTTGAACTTATCAATTTTCCAGCTACAATCGACAATCATATTGATTTTAATAAAGTGGAACAAATTGTAGAAAATAGAATCAATAAGAAATTAAAGTTACTTTTTGTAGGTATCGAATGGGAAAGGAAAGGAGGTAATTATATTATATCAGTGCTAAACAGGCTTAAAGAGAAGAATTTTGATTTTCAATTAGATATTGCAGGAATAAGTCCTGAGATACCTGATAATTTAAAGAAAAATGTATTTTTGCATGGATTCTTAAACAAAAAAGATCCAATTGATTTTAATAAATTATGTTCGTTATATGAAGAAGCCACATTTTTATTTATGCCGTCATTAGCAGAAACTTACGGATTAGTATTTGCAGAAGCATCTGCTTATGGATTACCCTCAATATCAAGTAAGACTGGTGGAATACCTTCAGTGATAATAGATAAAAGGAATGGTTTTACTTTCGAATTTGAAGATTTAGAAGAAAAGGCAGTAGAAACAATTATTTATTACAAAGAAAATCCCTTAGCATATAAAAATTTGGTCGAGTCGACGATTAAGGAATACAAGGATAGATTGAATTGGGAAAAGGCAAAATCAAAGTTAGAAATTATACTAAATAAAATAGTAAACAATTAAAGTTAAAATTAATCAAGAAATAAATCGTATATTTGTATACGTACGAATGGGGATGACCTGGATTCGACGGGGTGACTGGATTCAGTTACGGCATGTCGTGCTTAGCTGGTGGCGCACGTAAATTCAACTGGCAAAAAATAAATGCTAACAATGATTATGCTTTGGCTGCTTAAATAAAACAAGAGCCACATCTGCTTGACCGCTCGCCTATCGGTGGGCATGCAGGTGACGCAATAGATAGGCTGGTGTTGACTGCTTCTCGGGGGTAAACACAAGATTAAACCGGGGATACTTTCGGAGCAACCTGCTAATTGGTCAAGCCCGAAAGGAAACAAAATAAATTAGATAAACATGTAGAAGTTCTGAGCGATGCTCTTCGGACGCGGGTTCGATTCCCGCCATCTCCACAAATGCAATTGGCTAAGTTGTTTATTTGTTGTAACTTACAATAAGTGGGTTAGCTATTTATTATATATTCCTTACAGTTTCTTTTCTTTTTTTACTTAAACTGACTTTTATATTCAATTTATGAGTAAGTGTAAAGGGGAAATATTACCCTTGCTGATTACACTTTTTACCCTTCGCAAAGTATCATTTGAATCTGTTAAGAAATTTCATAACGCAATATTATTACATCGAAAATTCAGCAATATTAAATTATAATTAAAGTTTACCTTAAAACTGGTTAATTGTTTTCATTTTACTTGCTTATTATTTGGAATTATATTATTATTACAATAACATAAGTTCCACAAAACAAAAGGAAATACAATGGAATCAGTATCTAGACAAACTAAGCAATTTTTAAAGAATTTGCCGTTTATCATTTTGTTTTAAAAGTGTATTTTTTTACATTAGATATCAATTGAATAGAAAAATTTCTAAATAAAAGCCCAAAAAAGCGAACTGACAAGTGAAGGAAGTAATATTATTTTATAAATATTTAGGAGAAGATAGATGAAGATTTTATTATTTATACTTTTATTATTTGGCTTTCTTTTTATAAGCCAAGAAGATGCTTTTGCTCAAAAGAATTCTAAGAAAATTGAAATATGGGAAGTTGAGTGTACATATCATACATGGTATTTCGAACAAACAAATTACGGTCTTAACGATAGATGCATAGTTAGTTGGCAATCAACTTTTCAAAATAATTCTGCTTACTCAATTAGAAAAATTAAGGTTAAACTATTTATCGAAACAAACGATGGAACTATTTTATACAAGAAAGAACATATTTTAAATATAGATTTAGATCCTGGCGAAACAGTTGCAAGTGATGTGTTTAATTTAAAGAGAAAAGTTTGTGCTGGCTTTTCCTTTGAACCAACTAATTTTAAAAAGAGAGCAGAAATAATATCTGTTAATTAATATGAATGATAAAATGCAAATCTATATCGAAAAAGTAAAAACCTATGAATTGCTTGTAAATAAAGCAATGAACTTTTCTTGTAAAATTTATGGTAAAAAAGTTGATACTTGGGAAGAACAAATTGCTTCTGATTTATTTGGAAGAATTTGTGCTATTAGTTTTTCTCTGTTGAAATTGATACCAGAAAGTGAAGTATATAAAGGCATTAATGCCATCAAAATATGGGATTTTTCTTCAATCTGCATTTTATCAAGAACCTTACTTGATTCTTACTTAATTTATTATCATTTTTG
>JAUQWR010000855.1 GCA_030835065.1 Candidatus Kapaibacterium sp. | reverse complement strand
ATATCAACGGTAAAAGTAGGATTAGGATTAATAGAAATATAGACTGTGTCACGCTCCACTACGTTAGAATAATAAACTGACACCTCATATTTGCTCGACATCCAAGTTTGTGCATTTTTAATAATCAGATGCTCAGTATTTGAAGGATATGTAAATTTGCCACGCCAATTAATTGAATCTGGAGCAGTAGTGCTAAATAAATTCGGAACAATATCAATATCAGAGCCTTCGCAATAATTCAATGTATCTGGTAGGCTTAATGTAATAATATTATCCATATAGATATTAGGAAAATAATAGTTATACTTAGTATCCAGATTGCTAAATTGTACAGTATCTAATTTACAATCTACACCAATTTTGTCAGGATAATTGATTGCACCAATTTTATAATAACTAGAATAAGTCAAATATATTTTATTGTTAGGAGCAAGAATCATATCGTAAAAACCATAGTATCCGTTGACTCGATTATTGGTAGTATGGAGGAGTTTTGCACTGATTCCCTTATCTGGATCAGAAATGTCATATTGATATAATTCATAAAATTGTACTGATGAATCTTTTCCATCAGAAGTTTTAAAATTTCGACTATAAACAATGCTTGCGTACAACAACTTACCATTAGGTGATAATTGACTTGTTCTTGTCCACATTCCTATAGGGTTTGTAAGCATAAAATCCATTTTATAGGTTTTAGACGATTTAAATTTGCCGTTAAGCGGATCAAATTCAATAGCCGAGAGCATAAATGTATCTTGATAATATGCGTATTGATCATCAAAAATATAAAGGTGTTTTCTATCAGGTGCAACATGTATCCAGTTATTATACCAATAGCCTGAATATAATTGATGCCTTATTCTCAAACTATCATTGGCTTTTTGTAGTCCATTTTTATTAAGGTATCTTACTTTAATTGTACTGTCTTTTACTCTGTAAAAAATCCAATAATCATTTGGATTATTTGCCTTAGCATAAGAAATCCCACCCCAATAATAATTTGTCATTATTTCAGGAATTGTATCTCTTTGTATTACCCTTCCATTGGCATTATCATATTCTGCATCAACTACCAATCTAAAGATTGTATCTTGACGATTATACAAAACATGATATAAAGAATCACTATTCTCGTATGGTAAAATAATTGTAGAATACCAATAACTGTAATCACTCAGTTGAATTATTCTATTTCTGGTTCTTGAGAATAAACCTTTATAAGTAGAATATAAAGCAAGTTCTCCTTTCTTATTGCTTATACAAAAAGAAATATGAGTAGAATCATAGAAGCGTTTCTCAATTTTTGGATCAAGATCTGCTCTATCGAAATGCATGTTATATTCTCTATTAAACAAAATATTGTTTGCTCGATTTTGGGCAAAAATCGAAGAGAATGAAATAAATAACAAAAGAAATAAAGTAAGTCCTTTCTTCATAATTCACCTAACTTATAAGTTTTTATTTAAGTGATTAACATTAATTTTATAATTAAGTTACTATTTTTATTATTGAAATGGCAATTTATATGAATAAAAATAAAAAATCCGCCTAATATTAAGCGGATTTTCATTTAAAGTTTAGATTTCTTTACTTTATTAAGCTTATTTTCTTTACTATTCTGCCCCACTCTGTCTTTAGTGTTATCAAATATATTCCGCTTGCAATATCATTTGTCTGAATAGCAGAGCTTATTTCAAGTTCATCTGTATTGGAATAATTCATTTTGTTTATTAAAGAACCATTTATATCTCTAAGCTCTAATTCTACATCTCCTTTATCTTCTGTGTAGAAGCTATATTTTATATCTCCGGTATTAACAGAATTTACTATTAATTCAGTCTGCTTGAAAAGCTTAATTTTTCTAATGTCTTCTCCACAAATAGCATAAGTAGAAACTTTACCATCTTGGCTTGTAAGCTTGATGTACTTGTTGGAAGAACTTAAATTTTCAAATTTTACATCAGTTGTTTTTGCTTCATCCAGATAAATTCTACCTAAAAGCCTTCCCAATTCAACATTTGTCTTGCCTTGAACTGTAAGATTATCTTCAATATCTGTATAAGACTGCTCTAAATTATTTGTAATTCTATCGAAGTTTGAACTTGAATTTACTCCATACAACAGATTGTTATATGTTATTTTAGCTTTAACAATAGTTTGGCCGGAAACACTTGGAAAATCTTTATTATATTTAGCTCTAATTGCAACAGGTACATTATTATTACCACTGAATGAAGTAATTGTATCAGCTAGCAAATCGACAAAGATGTAACCAAATCCATTAGCTTTGAGATTCAATTCCTGACTACAAGGCAAGTCTATGTTTATTTTTCCTATCGATTGCGATTCATCGATATTAGCAGGAGTGAAAATAAATGGAATTGATAACTCTTTTTTGGCCTTGAGAATTAAAGGAAAACTAACATTATCCAAAGCAAAAGGAGGATTAATAGAAATGTTTGAAATTCTATAATCAATATCATTAGGATTAGATAAAATCAATGATTTTTTAGAATTATT
>JAUQWR010000854.1 GCA_030835065.1 Candidatus Kapaibacterium sp. | reverse complement strand
CTTCGATTTATCCGGAATACTTAAAAGGTAAAGTGATCATTGATTCTAATAATCCTATTGCTGATGCTATGCCGGAAAATGGAGTATTGAAATATTATACTGATATCAATTACTCATTGATGGAAGAGTTGCAAAAAGATTATCCCGAAGCTAAATTTGTTAAGGCATTTTCATCAGTTGGCAATGCTTTAATGATAAATCCTGATTTTGGAGCTACAAAACCGACAATGTTTATATGTGGTAATGATGAAGAAGGAAAAAAGGAAGTAATTGCAATTCTTGATAAATTCGGATGGGAAGCCGAAGATATGGGCTCAGCTGTATCTGCTCGTGCAATCGAACCTTTAGCTATGCTTTGGTGTATTCCGGGATTTGCAAAAAATCAATGGTCACATGCTTTTAAATTGTTGAAATAATTCTTTATTGCATAAATTAATGTCAGAAATATTTTTAATTTAAATTTTAATTAATGCTTTAGTAAAGTTGTAATCTATGATATAATAAAACTGTCGGGTTGATAATCCGGCAGTTTTTTTATTCAGAATATTTCAAAACTGCCGATAATTAAAATGATCATTATATATTAATATTTGAAATCGATATATAATAATTCAAAAAAAATACTTAAATTTGCTTAAACTATTTAGTTTATATGAGCTAAGCATGATAGAGAGAATGAAAATATTGATTTTGGTCGTAATTTTTGTTTTAGCAAGCGATTTTTCTTTTGCCGATACCTTCGTGTATTATAGCGGTAAAGGAAAATTTAACGTAAAAACTCAAAAGTTGCTTAATGGGGAATACGCCGAATTTAGCTCTATTAGCAAAGCTTTATTTCCTAATTCTAAGTATGATGATAAGCAATGGGCTGTCAAAACCACAAATCTAAAAATCAAATCTTCTCCCGGATCTTTTTTCATTATGTGCCAAATCGGTGAAGATGTTAAAGTTCAACAAATGAATCTGCCTGCAATACTGAATAATGGAGATTTGATGGTGCCTTTAGAAGCTTTTATCAATGTTGTACATAATTTAGGCATTTATAATATTGATATTACTCAATCCGGAATATTTATTGAGAATATTGCCATTGATTCTGAAGATACTAAAGAAGTAAAATCAAAAGAAGAAACTAAACATTCTGAAGATGCACTTAAAAAGACTAATCCTAAAGACGAAGAAGTGTTGGAATATGAAGTAAATGATAATATTGAATTAAAGAAAGATGAATCAGTTATTGCCAAACCCAAAGAAACTAAATCTGCAAAACATAATGCGAGCGATAATATCTTGATTTTGGATACAAACCAGATAGGAAGTGGCAAAACTGATAAATTCTCAATTCCGGAAGAACTTATTCGCAAAGATTTAGAAAAAATTTTAAGTCCAAAAAAATAAATCCCATTTTTAAGCTTTCAACATTTTATATTGCCTATTCATCTATTTAATCAATTCTGATATTATTTAATATTCTTATTTTCGTTTGTGTTTATCAATTATGAGGAATTACAAATGAAAAGTGTTTTTTACTGTATTATTGGTTCAATTTTCTTACTGAATTGTTTTGACTTAACAGCAAAAACTGTGATGAGTAAACTTGAGTTGAATGAAGCAACAATTACAAGCTCAAATTTTGATATTGGTGATGTATGGAACTTATTCGACGATGACATTACAACAATTGCACGTTCTGCAAATATTAATCCTGCATGGGTAAAAATTGAATTCGATAAAGCTTGTCAAATTGATAGTATTGCCGTATTTATTGGGCAAACCGGGGTTGATTCTGATGTAAATCAATGGTGGGTTGAAGTTGCTGATAATAATTCTGATTTAGATTCAAAGACCGGTTCATATAAGATGATTGTTTCACCTGATAATAATGTAATGGGTGTTTGGGATTCCAAAAGAATTAACCAACTATCTGCAAAAATATGGAAATTTAGTTTTAAGCGTACAGTTGGTGATAATTATGTTCATATTTGGGAATTAGGACTTTACTTTATGCGAGATTTGGATTTATCTCCTTTGAAATTCAATTTTAAACATGAAGTTAATGCAAATAATATTGTTCTTAATTACTCTGACTATATGCCGATTGATAATGCTTATGATGGATTTATTTCTAATTCACATAAGTTTAAAAGTAAAGAAGTATTTGTCAATATTACTTATAAAATTCCAAGAAAGTTTAAATCAATGAGATTAAACTTCAAAAATAATACTAAGTGGAAACTTGAGTATGCTGATAAATACTCAGATATAAAATTTTCGAATGCTAACTTAAAATCATTTCCTGAGCGCACAGCAACTGCAGGGAAATGGGATACTTTGAATTTTGAGAATGGTTTTGAATCAAAGCATTGGCGACTAAAAATAATGTCTTTAGACGATAATCCCGTAGAAATTAATGAAATGGAATTCTTCTCTTTTAATGAAGCAGACGAACTATCTGGTATGCAGGCTAATATTGAATTATGGGAAAATTGGACTTGGAAAAATATTCAAAGTAAATTACTTTATCGAGGTGAAAAACTGATTCCAATTGAGCAGATCACATTTGAGTCATTATCGCCTGATATAGCAAGTGTTGATTCCAAAGGAATAATAAAAGCATTAAAATCTGGGGATGCTAAAATCATTGCTAAGTATGCTAATTCAACTTGTACTACAAACGTAAAAGTATTGAAGCCTGTAAAAAATCAAGAAATTGAAAAGTTGTCTGATTTTCTGTCTAGTCCGGCAAAGGATTTTGTATATGAATTACCAATTTTAATTATTCAATACATACCAACTCGCGATGGTATAAATAAAGATCCGGTTTTTTCACCAGACTTGTTTGAATATTCTAATATTACAATAGATGCAACTAAACAAAGAAACTTAGAAACAATAAACAGATTTAAATTTGCTTTGGAGCAAGGCTCGAAATTCCGAGGATATAAAAATAAAGATGCAAGACCATCAATAGGAATTAAAGTTGTTGATTATATAACTATATATGAACCATTTCCGCCAAGCGTCCGCAACTATTGCTATGATAACGGTATTTTAGAGTATGCTTTAGATTTTGATGAAATATTTAGACGTGTCAATCTCGAAGATTATGTCGAGAATAAAGGTGTTAAAATGGTTTGGTTGTGGGGTGGAGGATTAAATGCTACTTGGGGTGCTTATGATGGCGACTTTCATAGCCCGGAAGCATTCCGCTCGGCTTTCGAATCGTATATGTCCACTCCGACTATTCACATGGCTTGCAATGGAGCTAATCCTGAGCCATTACCAATCTATAATAAAACTTATACTGTTATTAACCAATTTCAGTCTTATCCAGCTTACAGTAGCATTAATTTCGAGCCATTTACTCATCAATTTGAAAGTATTTGGACATATCAAAACCAGCTTCATGCCGGCAATACAGACTTCTTTTGGAAATTATTTGTAGGGAAAATGGGAAGATGCGGTTGGACTCATATGCCTCCTAATACTGATAAAGATTACTATTATATGCATTATATTCAAGTAGATACAAATTTAGTGAAACCTACTTGGAGCGATATTGAAGATTGGAAACCCGATAATAGTGGGGAGAAAAAGCTAATTAGCCATCATTCTTGGGAAGATATTAAGTATGAATGGCCCGATGGTATTAATGAATTTGGAGAAAGATACGAACTTCAATGGTTTATTTATTGGTTGAATGCAATTCCAGGATATGAAAATAATATTCCTTATAACCTAAATTCAAAGAACTATAGATGCTCTAATTGGTGGAAATTCCTTTATGATTGGGATACTTATACTTCCAAAGAGATTGGACTATGGGAAGAAATACCAAATAATATATTTGAAAATAGTGCTAATGATATATCGGTATTTCCTAATCCAGGTAATGGAATTTTTACAGTTTCCTTAAAGGAACTAGAAGAAATCAAAAAGATTGAAGTATATAATAATTTAGCATGTTTAGTGGCTCAAATTGAAGATATAAGTGGATCGAGGATTCGAGATTTAGACTTATCTGCTTTGCCAAATGCCGTATATACATTGAAAATTACAAGTAATCAAAACGTTTATTTCAAGACTATCATAAAACAATAAGAAAAAATTGGGGCTGTTTAGTTACAATTTGTAAATAAGACAGCCCCAAATTTTTTACATTTTTAATCTTAAGTTAAAATTCAACACTTACTCCTATACTTGGCAGAATGCCAATAGATTTATTTGCTTCTGCTTTTTGGAGGCGAGGATTCCATCTATATGCTGAAATGTTTTCACGTCCGTAAATATTTTGAATATCTAAATAAGTAAGAAGAGAAAAGGAGTCAAAATTCCATCTTTTGTCCAATCTCATATCTAAAGCATGGAAAATTGGCAGTCTTTCGCCTTCATTATATTTCACCCAATTTCTTTCACCACTTGGAAGATAGTCGGTAGTAGGTGTACCAGTAGCCAATCTAAATTTGCCACTAAGTTCCCATTCTTGATTAAATCTATAACCCAAAGCTAAGTTGACAATTGCTCTACTATCGAAACTACTAGGGCGTTCTTTAGCATCTAATGATTTAAATTTTGATTCATTAAGCGAAAAACTGAACAAACCATATAGAGGAATTTCACTTAACTTTTTCTGAATAAAGATTTCAAAACCTCTACTATATCCACTTGCTTTGCTAACTATTGGCTCCAATCCGAAAGGAATATCGGTGGATAGATCATCAAAACCTGATGGAGACAATACAGCTTGAGGTCTCCATAGTCTTGCAGGATAATCTTCATACCATTTGTAATAAACTTCAACCTGAACTTTAACATCTTCGAGCGGAGTATGGTCAAATGCAAGTACAATTTGATCTGCTCTAATAGCATCAAGTTTTTTGTTATTAATATCACCAACATACCAAATACTCGAAGGTGATTGGAAATATCTACCACCACTTAGGCTGAAAGCAGTAACATCATTTAATTGATAGATAACAGATGCTCTTGGTGAAATATGCCATTGGGTTTGTAGTTGATTGTTATAATCAAGACGCGATCCAATTGTCAATTTGAAATTGCCTAAACCGGTTGTGATATTAGCATAAGTAGAGTTTTTATATGATGAAAAGCTGGTATCAATTTTTAAGGCTTGGGGATTGCCTAAATTATCTTTTCTAAACATGCCATCAATATATACATCGTAATCCAATGAGCTAGCCATTTT
>JAUQWR010000853.1 GCA_030835065.1 Candidatus Kapaibacterium sp. | reverse complement strand
TTTAAGCAATTCATTTCTTCTATTATCTTTAACACCTAAAAGCATTTGAAATTCGTAGTTGTTTCTATCGATATTTCTTTCCTTAATTAAATTTTCAGCAAATTGAATCAATGGTTCGTCATGTGTAGCTATACCGGTATAAACACCATTTTCTATCATGAATACAAGCAATTTTTTGTAATTATCTCTAATTTCTTCTTTACCTTTATATGCAATGCTAGCATCTTCGTTGTAAATACCTTTGCATAAGCGGATATTTGGTTTGTATTCGAGCAATGACTTGACGTCGTCCATAGTGCGATGCATGTATGCCTGCATTACAATACCAAAGTTGTCAAATCCTTCATTTCTCAATCTTTTGTATAAATCGATTGTTTTGCTTGTATAAGGAGAATTTTCCATGTCAATTCTGATTCTTATACCTTTTTCTTTAGCGATCTGGCCTAAAAACTTTACATTTTCATATCCGAATTCAGTATCAATTCCTAAACCTAATGAAGTTGGTTTGATTGATAAATATGTAGGCAAATTGTGTTTGGAAATTGCTTCCAAAACTTGAGCACTCATACCTCTTTCGTGAAGGGCTCTATCTTTTGAAGTAACAAACTCGCCGAGCACATCGATAGTTGTCATTCCGCCTAACTTTTCGAAATCCTTAGTAACCCTTACAGCATCTTCCAAATAATCGCCGGCAATGTATTTCTTTGCAAATATATGTACCATTGATTTTGGCATTAGTGGAAGAGTTTTTATTATTAACTCGTTCAACATAATTACTACCGTGATTGTTAATTACAAATCAGTTATATTCTTCAAATATACAAAAAATTCAGGTTTAAATGAATTTATTTTTAATCATTTACGGAAAAATTTTGCACAAACTAAATTTCTTAGAAATTACTTTATTTTTATCGCTTTGCAGAATAAAATATTATTATCTATTTATCGAGTCTTATTATGAGGTGTATATGAAAATTTTATTGACCGGCGCTACCGGATATATTGGCAAAAGATTATTACCGATTCTTGTTGAAAATGGACACGAAGTTATTTGTATTGTAAGAGATAAATCCAGATTTTCTGTTCCTATTAATAGCACATTAATCTCGGTTATTGAATTTGATTTCCTAAGTGACTCAATTAATACTGATTTGATTCCTAAAGATATTGATGTTGCTTATTATTTGATGCATTCTATGTCTGCATCAATTGAAAATTTTATAAATCTGGAATCTAAAACTGCTTTGAATTTTAGAAAATTGATTGAAACTACTCATGCTAAACAAATCATATATTTGAGTGGAATTGTCAATAATGATAAATTATCAAAGCATTTGAAATCCAGAAAAAATGTAGAAGATATATTAGCAGAATCTTCGGTAGCACTCACAACTTTGCGAGCTGGAATAATTGTAGGCTCAGGTTCGGCTTCATTCGAAATTATTCGAGATTTGGTAGAAAAACTACCTCTAATGATTACTCCAAAATGGCTTCATTCAAAGTGCCAGCCAATTGCTATTAGAGATGTAATTTCATTCTTGACTTCTGTGATTGATAGAAAAGATACTTTTAATAAAAGTTTTGATATTGGTGGTCCTGAAGTATTAACCTATAAAGAAATGCTATTGCAATATGCTGAAGTCAGGAAACTAAAGCGATTAATAATTACTGTACCGGTAATGTCGCCAAGAATATCATCTTATTGGCTCTATTTTATTAGCTCCACAACATTCAAATTAGCACTCAATTTGGTGGATTCACTCAAAATTGATGTAATATGTAATGATAATTCATTAGCAGAACTACTCAATATTAAGCCAATTTCCTATAAAAAAGCAGTAGAATATGCCTTCGACAAAATTGAGCAAAACTCAATTGTTTCGAGTTGGAAAGATGCACTGATTACCAGCTCTGATTTGTCGAAAGTTTCTCAATTTATAAATATTCCGGAATTTGGTTGTTTTATTGATGCTCAAAGTGTAAAAATTAATTCAGACCCTGAGATTGCACTTGAAAGAATATGGGGAATAGGTGGCAAAAATGGATGGTATTATGCCAATTTCTTGTGGGCAATT
>JAUQWR010000852.1 GCA_030835065.1 Candidatus Kapaibacterium sp. | reverse complement strand
AGAGTATTTTACAAATGCTAAGTCTGCTAATGTAAGTGAAACATGATTGGATTCAACAGCAGCTGTTTGGCAAAGACCATTAAATACTATATAATAATGGCTGCTAACATCACTAGTGTTGACGTTGCGGATTGTCAAATAAGTAGACTTAGAGCCAGCTATACGATCGTTATCTACAAGGGCAACACCGTCTTTATACCATTGAACATTAATTTTGTTTGTAGCTTTAATCGGATGGATATGAGCTTCAGCGCTAAATTCTACTCTTCCGCCTGGAAGCATTGTTACTGATACAGGTTGTTTTACAACTTCAGTAACTCTTGCAACGTAAACTTCAATATGTTCAGTAAGTTCACTTGGGCAAACATCGTGTCCCCAAACCAAGCAAGTATAATCGGCTGATACATCATAATCCATATTTTTCAATTCTAGAAGATTTTGAGTAGCACCAAGAATATCGACACCATCCTTTCTCCATTGATATTTCAGATCAGAACCGTCAGCAACAACAGTAATTAATGTAGTTTCGTTTTTGCAATAAGCTTGAGATTTAGTTATATCAATAATAACAGGTGTATCCCAAAGAATTGTATTATTGCGAATTGAGCTGATATAATTATGCTCAACGCTAGTAAGACGGAAGCTTAAAGGACGATTGCTGAATACATGGCGAGGAGCGTCCCAAGTAGTAAATCCTTGAGTTGCATCAACATTGTCTTTCACCAAATTCCAAGTAAGTCCACCATCAACTGACACTTCAATATTAAGTTTGCTCACACCATGAGATTCCCAAGAAATAGTAATAGGAGCATCATTACACAATTCATCGTAAGCATAAGGCATTTCGATTTTTAAGTAAGGAGTTTCGAAATTAATTGGATAAGTAATACCGCCCATAGGATTGACAGTGCTTACACCAGCCCAGAAGCCGTCAGAATCTGTCCAAGTTTTTACTAAATTACCAAATTCATCATACTCATTGATTTTCTGAATACCAGCAGGCATATCATTAGGAATAAATGTAGCCCAAGCGCCATTCATATCATCTAATGGAGCAGCCCATGAAGGACCTTGATGAACAAATCCCGGAGTAATAAGTGTAGAGCCTTCGTTTTGAACGATAGTTGTACTTACAGGTATATTTGCATCAGTACCATAGATAGCAATATAATGTCTAGGAGTAATTCTGCTATTTACGTCATAAATGCCAGTAGCCTGAACTGGAGATGAACCGTAATTTAGAGCTTGAGAAGTAGCTACAGTTCTGTAATTGTTTATTTTTGTGCCAAATTCGTTGCCTAAAGCAAGAATCCAGAATACTTGGTTACCTTCGTTGAAAGCACCGTTAGTAGTAGGCACCATATTAACCCAGAAAGTCTTAGTGGTTTCGTTTGCGCCTGTAGTCAATGTTGAATGTTCGCCTGGATTTGCGATATTGCGCAAACTATTGTAAGAGAAAGTGTTGGTAGCAGCATCGAAATGAATATTATTACCAGCACCAGTACCTGTTTGGAAGTTATAATTGATATCATTATTACCACCTACGATAAATCTATAAGTAGTATTTGGATGAAGAT
>JAUQWR010000851.1 GCA_030835065.1 Candidatus Kapaibacterium sp. | reverse complement strand
CATATCTCTGCTGAGCCGTCAAACCAGTAGCCGCAGTTCTAAGAGTCTTATCCATACAAACATCCTTGTCAATTAATAAAAAAGAGGGCAATCCATTGCCAAACTCTATCCATAAAATTACATATATCTGCCAATCATAATACTTCTATCCAAAGTAGAATCATTGACATTGATAACTTTGCTTCCAGCTTCAAACATTCTCTGAAGTTCGATCATACTAACCATTTCTTTGATAATATCTACATTGGAGCCTTCTAGCCATCCTTGCTTGACATTAATTTCGTTAGGATTTTTAAATTTAAAGTCAGCTGTCCAAGTTCCGATAAAATCTTGATTAGAAATTCTTTGCAAAGTATTAAAATCATCAACGTCGGCGATGAGGAGTGAATCTATGGTATTACCATTCACACTAAGCTCACCGTTGTCATTTACTTTAATTTGCATAGCCACATCTTCCTTACGTGACTTTTCAAGTAAATCGCGTGGAATAGTAATAGGTCCATTGCTCCCCATTAATAATTTGCCATCCATGGCAGTTATTTCGCCTTCCGTTGATATAGTAAAGTGTCCTGCTCTTGTAAGGTAGTCTTTGCCCTCTTGGTCTTTCAAAACAAAGAATCCATCGTCTTGAATTGCAATATCGAGAGGATTATCGGTCTGCTGGTAGCTTCCCGGATCGAACTCGATATAAGAACCAATTGGAGGATCATTTTGCTCTGCATCACCTTTTGTATTATAAAAATTTGCTCTGGCATCTATAAGATTTCGCTCAAAGACTCCTGCTCTCTTAAATCCGGCAGTGTTTGCATTTGCCATGTTGTTTGCAGTAACCTCCAAACGTGTTTGTTGGTTTTGCATACCAAGAGCAGCCGTAAAAAATTCTTTAAGCATCTATCTCACCACATTTATTCATTTTAATATTTAAATTTGAATAAACAAGCATTATGCCATGAGCACAATTGTAATGAAAATTTTAGATAAATCGTTTTATTTAAGAGGATTATAAAGATATTTGTTGTATATACTCTGTTGGTGATTATTCTTCAAAAAAGGGAATTTGGTTATAATTATTATAAAATATTAGCCAATGGTTAATATTAAGCAAAAAAAAAGGGCTCGAAAGCCCTTAAAATTATTTAGTTTTGTCGCCGCATTTGCCTGAGCATTTTTTGCTGTCTTTGCAGCCAGCTTCTTTTTTATCTGTGCAGCCAGCATCTTTTTTATCTTTGCATTCTTTTTTGTCAGTGCAAGCTTCTTTTGCATTTTTAGCATCTACTGCATAACCAAGTTTAGCAACTGTTGATTTCAAACCAGCTTCATTAGCAACATCTGCATCATATTTTACAGTAACTAATTTTGTTTTAACGTCAGCTGTAACTGATTCAACGCCTTTTTCAGCTTTCAATGCTTTTTCAATTTTGCCTTTGCATGTAGCACAAGTCATATTAGCACTAAATTTTGCTTCTTTCATTGTTTTAGCAAAAGATTCTGCTGATAAGCAAATACCCAATGCAAGGATTAATAAAAGTACTTTTTTCATTTTATATCTCCACATATAATGTTATTAAAATCAATCATACAAATATAAAAAAAATATTTGTTTTAATTGAACAAAAAAATTAGGATTGCTTAAAATATAAACTCGTGTTTTTAGTTTATGTCGTAAATGCTATAAATTACAATGAAATAACTTGTGCAAAAAAATCAATGATTTACTTAACAACTAGTTAACAAAAAATAATTCAATTTTTTTCAATATGGTACGATAATACCATTTGATAATAATAGGGCAAATACTGAAATAATCAAAAGGAGGAATGATGGATTTTGCTACAAATTCAGTATCTTCAAACGAAAATTATTCTATGCAGATACTTCAACTGGTAAGTTTCCATATTGGTGATGAAGAGTTTGCGGTCGATATTTTGAATATTCAAGGTATCAATCGTATGATGGAAATTACAAAAGTGCCAAACTCACCGGATTTTGTTGAAGGAATAATTAATCTTAGAGGGCAGGTGATTCCGGTTATTGATTTGAGACGCAGATTGGGACTGCCATCAGTTGTTCCTGATAAATCTACAAGAATTATTGTAGTCGAAATACAATCCAAAATCATTGGATTTATCGTAGATTCAGTTAATGAAGTGCTTAGAATAAGCAAAAGCATTATCGAACCACCTCCCGTAATGGTTGCTAATATCGAATCTGAATTTATTACAGCTGTCGGAAAACTAGAAGACAGGCTGTTAATCCTTCTCGATTTAGAGAAAGTCTTATCTATTCAAGAAAAACATGAAATTGATAAAATTATAGCATAAAAAGGGGTAATCTATGAAAATTGGGGTAAAACTAGGTTTAAGTTATGCAGTACTTATTGCAATTATTATTACAATGGGGCTGTTTGCAAATTCAAATTTATCAAATTTGAATGATAATGTCGATAAATTAGTTCACGACAGATTTCCAAAGACAGTTTGGGCAAATACCATAATTAACCAATTGAATTATGGAGCAATTACACT
>JAUQWR010000850.1 GCA_030835065.1 Candidatus Kapaibacterium sp. | reverse complement strand
TTTTTATATCAGCTTCTGATAATCCGGTCATTGGAACAATTGGAAATCCATCGATCATTTTTGACTGCACAATACCGGAAATAAGTTCATCATTGCTATTAATACTAATTCCTGAATTAAATTCAACTGCCATTCTAATGTTTTTTAAGAATGGAATTACTATATATCCTTCACCTTTATATAAATCTCCATCTTTTGTTGGTTTATTTGTAAAAGTTAATTCAAATTCTCCAACTTTAATTTTATCATTTATATTGTATTCTTTGATTGATAATACCTTATTTGTAGGCTCTGCTACCGAGCAATTAATGTTTTGAGATAAAGTGCCCGACATTGTTTTCATCACTGGTTTCAAATAGAAGACCGAAATATTGCTTTTGGGAGAAATTTTTGAATCATCATAATTGCCAACAATTGATACTTGCCATACAAATCCGGCAAAATCTGGTTTGAAATAATATGTATCCAAAATAAAATCGCTGGGATTATATAAATAATTGGTATCATTAAGATTTTTTTCAAATACTTTAAAACTCTCATTATTTATTGCATTTTCAGCATCGGTTGAACTTGTGAAATATGCAATTCTAATTTTATATGTCAGATTATTTAATCCTCTTGTCCAATTAAACCTCAAATTGCTTTTATCAATATTGCTGGCATTTTTTGGATTTATAAGTACTATACTTGATTTAGTATTGGATTTACCTACAAAATTAAATTTTCCAATTTCGCTTTTTCCCTGATTTCTTGTTGCTGGCTTGCCAAACATATCAACAGCTTGCACTTGCCAAACAAAAGCAATCGCATCTTTATATTTGGAAAAAGGCATATCAGAAGGAAGATATTTATAAGTAGTTCTAGCACCCGGAATAGATTTATTAAATAATAGAGGATTATTATCAATAGCTTGTCTTTGTTCTTGCCCTTTAAATAGAGGAGCAATCTTCAATATATAATTCACCATCATTCCTCTTGCCAAATTTGAAGCTGGAGACCACACAAAATTTGGCAGTTGTTCTCCTCCAATAATAGCGAATACTTCACCAAGTGGATTGATTAATTGAGGCGGATCGGGTATCCTGACAAAACTTTGAGCACAAGTAACACCTCTGCTTGCAATTTCTTCTCCGTTAGGATCTAATAGTTTTACACAAAACTCATAATTACCTTCAGGAAGCATTTGAGTGGTTACTGCATTATCTCTGATACTACTATTAATATCCAAATTCTCTTCATTTACAAGTTGGCTTCCATTTAAAAGTAAGGGTACACCAGACTGCAAATTGTATCTTGGCATAGTCGGAGAATTGTCCTTAGTTTTTACTACCACGCGATTTTTATCCATATCGCTGATGCTGAAACTAACCCTGACATTATTATAATTTTGGCTGGGAGTCAAGGTAAGCATAATTATGCTTGGATCATTTCTCCAATCAGAAAATTTGGGAGGCAGCGGTTTTCTTATTTGAATATTGACGTTGACACTTGCAAAGATTTCAATTGCAAATAAGAAAGCAATAATGCCAAATATTGTAAATTTTAATTTCATGATTTCACCTTTTCATTTACTAAAATGAAATTGAATATTGCAAGCTGCCCTGCAATTCATTATAAGATGGTACTTGATTGACATCATTTACGCTACTACCTGCAGAATAATTCATATTCGTGAGATTAAGTGTAAATGCTCCATATTTATCTAATGAATAAACAGCACTAAAACGAGCTAGAATTTGCTGGTCGTCTCTGATACTGTTTATCAATGTAATTCCTAATGTTGTAGATACTGTAAGTATTTTATCAAAAAACTGATACGATGCCGTTTCGCTAATTCCATAAATCTTTGTTTCAATATCTGTACTATTATCTGAATAAAACATAGAACTATTGATATTTAAAGAACTTTCGAAGATAATATTATGATTAATATTGAAAAAATGCGACTGTGTGAGCACAGTATTTGTATCGAAAGAATTCTTATCTTCTACATCCTGATAAGAATAGCTTGCAGAAAGAGAATTCAGACCATCAAGCCATTCAAATTCATAGCTTGGAGTTAATGTAAATGATTGTGAAATATTTTGCAAATGCAATGTATCTCTATTGATCTTTGTCTTCATACCATAATTAGTATATTGAGCATTTAGTGATATTTGATTTGTTAATTGGCTATAAATATCAATCGATCCAATAAGTCTTTTAGTAGTAGATAGCAAATTATTTCTTAAATTATTTTGCCTCATACCGATAGAGCTGCGAATAGATAAATCACCATTTAAAAACCTGAAATTTGGTGCAAATGTAACATCAAAAACATCATTTGGCATATTGGGGTAGCCAAGTGAGTTAAAACCTGGACCAACCCATAAACTATTAATTCTAAAATTAAAATTCCTATGCATAGACACATACAAGCCGGCTTTGATAGCAGCATCAACTTTAGAAGAATAAGTTACATCAAACAAATCGTTTACAAATCCGGGAATGTCAGAATTCTTATAATCACTTGCATACATATCATCAGTAAATGCAGAAACGGCAGCTTCAACATTAAGTTTTACATAATCAGTGATTGGCAATCCAAAATCCAATGAACTAACAAGATTTGCATTTGGTAATGGAGAATAATAGGAATTGAGTTTTCTACTCGTATCATCCCATGCTTTCATCAAATTAAACGCTGCATATACTCCATCTTCATTACCATATCCAAGCTTGAAAGCATAAGCAAATCTTTTATATTCGCCACCGAATGAATTATTTGTATCAGCATTTCTTTTATCTCTAATTCTGCCATAAAGGAAGCTAAATTTGAAGTCTCCCGGGCTAAGATCAATCCCGGCTCCATAGACACGTGCATCGCCAAAACTCAAATCAGATAATTTATTATAAAAATACCCGGCATGAAGAGTAAGCCAATTTCCTATTCTTGGATTTACTCCAAATTGATTAAAAGGCTGTTGATAACCTATCTCTTTAGTACTAAACCATACTTCAAATGGCAGATCAATTTGTTCGAACAAATTAATATTCAAAAAAAGATTTCCACGCATTCCATTGTTAGGCGAAAGCGTTTTTCTTGAAGAATCAACAGATTTATCTGAAATAGATGTGAATTCGCTATTTAGATTTGCGGAACCTCTAACTTTGAAATATTTATTTTTCAACAAACTCGAACTGCTTGATGAGTCAGTTAAATCTTGAGAATAAATATCCGAAAACCCCGCAAAAACAAATATTATAATTGAAATAAGCACTTTGGCATTTATTTCAAAATGTTGTAAAGACTTGCTATACATCGGCCTCCCACTCTCGTGAAGATGATGATTAAATATTCTACAATGCTAAAATGTTTAAACGTATGAATTTTAATATTGTTTTGTGAATAATCTTTATATTTTAGTTTATAAGCTAAAACAAATCGATAACGAATTATTTTTTTTTAATCCTTCTTAAGGATATAAAATTTATAAGCCTACAAAATGAAAGCAAATTAAGGCTAACTAACATTTGCTAAGTGTATTCCGTAAGGATTTTTTTTGAATTGAAGACATATAAAAAAATAATTGTTGAAAAATTAATTACAAATGCTTATTTTTACATAAAATAATTATAATATTATTCCGTATAGGTTTAAAAGCACAAATTATAATTGCTTAAAAAGCAAACAGTTAAAAGCCACTGGGGGGCTGATTGAATAGATTGATTCTACATATTATTTTATTATTGGTTTTTGTTTCTGCAGCAAATTCCCAGACCACAATTACTGAAAAGTACAGAAGAATACCAAAGTCTGAGATTACTAACGACAAAATTAATGAAGCACTAAACATAGCCGAAAGTCTTATTCAGGTAGAACCTGAAAGGGCTCGAGTTTATGCATTACAAGCTCTTAATATGTCTATGGAAATATCTAATGACAAAGGTATAGCTGATGCTTTATTAAAAATTGGTAATTGTGATGCAGCTTATGGTAATCACAGCTTCGCTGTTGTTAACTACCTTAAGGCAATAGAATACTATTCAAGAGTAGGAAATATTCAAGGCAAAATTGATTCATACAGCAAGCTAGGCATGAGCTATAAAGCTTTGAATGATTTAAAAAATGCTATCGTTGCTCTAAATCATTCATTCGAAAATGCACAATACATTAACGATCGAAAGCAAATTGCACAAACTCTTTATAAATTAAGTGTACTTTATTTTGATATCAAAGACTTAATGAAGTCTCTAGAATATATTTCAAAGTCTTATGATATTTGCTTAGAAATAAAAAGTGATATTGGGGCAGCTAATGCTCTTATTATGTATGGATATATCTACTACGAAAAAGATTTGCCTTCGCAAGCTATTCCATATTTCCAAAAATCAATCGAGTATTCAAAAAAAATAAACGATATTGAATTGTTGCAATTAGGATATATGAATTTAGCTATGTGCTACAAAGAAATTTCTGATTATGACAATGCTTTGCTTAATCAGTTTATTTCTAACGATTTACTTCAAAAAATGGAAAGAACGGAAGACTTGCTTTTAGCATATTTCAACACCGGGCTTGTTCTTTCTGATTTGAATCGCTCAAAAGAAGCTGAAGAGTACCTCAATAAATCTCTCGAATTAGCTAAATCTCTTAATAATAGTACTGGTATCGCACAAGCTTATCTTGGGCTCGGCGAAATTTTAATTAAATCCAAAAACTATTCTAAAGCAGAAAAATTATTACACGAGGCTGAAGCAATTTTCCTTGAAGAAAAAGATATGGCATATCTTGGCGAGACTTATCACCAACTGCTTAAACTTTATATTTTGCTTAATAAATCTGATATGGCTCTGCAATATCAAAATAAATTAGATGAGTATCAAAAAGAAATAAATATCGAAAATTCTGAACTATTACTCACTACTTCTACTGCTAAAGTTGAAGCTATGCGTGAATTGGAAATTGCTAAAAAAGAAACAGCCATTTTAGAAGCAAAAAATAGTAATTATTTTACTTTACTGACGATTATTTCGGTTGGTTTTATTCTTTTAGTTTCTCTTACTGCTACATATATGATTATGCGTAAGAAACTTAAATCAAAAGAATTCGAACTTTCTAAAGCACTCTCCTCTCTTAATCGCAGTGTCGAACCTGAAAGACGCGTGGTTACTCTTTATACTGTCAATACTATTGACAGACTTAAAGATTCAGTATAAATTAATATTTTCTATATTTTCATCTTCATAGGAGATCTATTATGCCAGATTATCCCAGTAATTTTTTGTTTCATCCCAATAATAAGTCATTAACTTGGGACTACGTACCTGAAGCTACAGATTACAACATTCAAATGCAACCTAATGCTGCTTCACCTTTTATCGATATCTATACTGGTACCGATAAAGAATGTGGTTTTGACCAGCCTATTGGTTCTTATCCTATCAAAGGTAGGGTTAAAAGAAAGGATGAATGGCTTCAGTTTGGACCTCCCGAAACTGTTTCTGTTCCTCCTGAAAATGAAGTTCCTCCTTCTGCAGAATAATTAATAAAAAGCCATGTTTTTCAATTACATGGCTTTCTTCTTTTTATTCATCTTTATAAATCTTCTCTTCTGATTTGAATCCACGTCTATCTATAGCTCTTACACTAAATTCAAATGGTTTGCTGGCATCCTTGGGTACAATTTTATATGTATGAAGCCAAATTTGATTTTTAGAATCTGGCTTATAGTTACCATTTTGTTCGAATGCTTTTGCATTACCAATTATTTCTAACCTTTGAATCAAGTTTTCTCTTCCATTATAATATCCATAGGATGCTGCTTGCAATATTAATTCCTGACCGGATACAGTTTGTAATCGTTTTATTTCGGGCGATGGATAGTTCTTGACTTGTATTTTATACTTTTGTCCAAATAAATTGTTATTTACATATCGCTCAAATGTAAATATTTTGCCTGTATCGCTAATAATCGGACTGAAGTTGAATTCTCCTCCCTGACTGTTTTGAGCTCTAATATTATTATTTACATCCCTCAATATTGCTTTTGTCTCTTGTCCGCTAGCAAATGGTAAATTAGGATTAAAAGTATATGTAATACCAGGATACATTTCTTTAGGATATTCTGCAGTACCTACTGCTTGAGGAATAACATTAAAGAATACTGTTTCTTCTTTTTTGTCATATTTACGAACAAGTGTCAATTGTACTTTAGAATTTCCAAATGCAGGTGCCTTACCTTTAATCAAAATTCCATTCGAGAAATAATTTGCAATATAAGCAGAACCACCATTATTATCAGGATTATTATGAATCTTAATTACTGGATTTTTCAAAAGATCTGTCTGTAGATTAAAACTACCTAGAATAAATACTTCGTTTTGCCATTCTTC
>JAUQWR010000849.1 GCA_030835065.1 Candidatus Kapaibacterium sp. | reverse complement strand
CGCGGAATCGTCATTGATTGCATGGGATTTACTCCTATTTATTTAATTCAATTTTGCCAATTTTAGTTGCCCTAAGGCATAAATAAATTACTCAATGAACAAATCAAGACACAAGCCTTGAAGCTCGCGAACCAATACATTGAATGATTCCGGAATATTTGGATTAGGCATGTTCTCGCCTTTTACGATAGCTTCATACATCTTTGCTCTACCCTGAACGTCGTCAGACTTCATGGTAATCATTTCTTGCAATGTGTGTGCAGCTCCATAAGCTTCGAGTGCCCAAACTTCCATTTCTCCAAGTCTTTGTCCGCCAAATTGTGCCTTACCACCCAATGGTTGCTGTGTAATCAAAGAGTATGGGCCAATAGAGCGAGCATGGATCTTATCTTCGACAAGGTGAGACAGTTTGAGCATATAAATAATACCAACTGTTACTTTTTCGTCGAATGGCTCGCCTGAGCGTCCGTCATGTAGAGTAATTTTACCATCACGTGGCAATCCTGCTTTTTCTAAGTAATCACCAACTTGATCCCATGTTGCTCCATCAAATATCGGTGTTGCAAAATGAGTTCCTAATTTCGAGCCTGCCCAGCCTAGAGCTGTTTCATACAACTGCCCAAGGTTCATACGAGAAGGCACGCCAAGAGGGTTCAATACGATATCGACAGGTGTTCCGTCGGGCAAGAATGGCATATCTTCGGCTGGTACTATCTTTGATACAATACCTTTATTACCGTGACGACCAGCCATTTTATCACCAACCTGAAGTTTACGTTTCTTTGCTACATAAACTTTTGCCATTTGGAGAATACCTGGCTGCAATTCATCGCCGGCTGCCAATTTGTTGCGTTCTGCACGGAATCCGCCTACTTCGTCGTTGCGTTTAATCAAATAATTATTCAACATTTCTCTGTACATGTCGTTTTTAACTTCGTCTTTGACTATATCGACTCCAGTCTCGAGAAGCTCAGGTTTCATTATTCCTTCTTGATATTTTTCTTTAATATCTGCAGAAGTAATTTTTGCACCTGCACGAATAACAGATACTTTATTGTTTAATTTTATACCAAAAGTAGTTTCGCCATCGAGCAATCTTGCCATGCGTTTTACAAACTCATCATCGAGGCGTTTTAATGTTTCTTTTTCTAGTTTATTCAATTGATCTTGGCGTTTCTTTTCTTCTGCACGGCTTTCCTTATCCATTGTAAGTAGTCTGCGTGTGAAAAGTTTTGTATTGATTACAATACCTTTTATACCAGGAGTTGCTTTCAATGATACGTCTTTTACGTCGCCGGCTTTATCACCGAAAATTGCTCTTAAAAGCTTTTCTTCAGGTGTCGGATCAGTTTCTCCCTTAGGAGTAATCTTACCGATTAATATATCACCTTCTTGCACTTTTGCACCAATTCTTACGATACCAGTATCGTCCAAATCTTTTGTAGCTTCTTCGCTCACATTTGGAATTTCACGGGTAAATTCTTCTTCACCACGTTTTGTATCACGCACTTGAAGAGTAAATTCTTCGATATGAATTGATGTAAATACATCTTCGGCAACCATTCTTTCGGAGATAATAATCGCATCTTCGAAGTTATAGCCACGCCAAGGCATGAACGCAACCATGATATTTTGCCCAAGTGCCAATTCGCCTCTATCGGTAGATGCACCGTCTGCCAATGGTTGGCCCGGTACAACTCTATCTCCATATCTTACGATCGGTCTTTGGTTTACACATGTATCTTGGTTTGTTCTAAAGAATTTTGTTAATCTATATTCAACAACATCTTTATGATTAAATTTTGTATATTTTTCGTTTTCATCTCTAACGTCTTCGTAGCGAACAATAATTTTTTGAGCATCGACGTATTCTACCACGCCATTGCCTTCAGCCAAAATCAAAGTTCTGGAGTCTTTAGCTACTCTGGCTTCCATACCAGTACCTACGATAGGCGCATGAGGACGCAACAATGGAACCGCTTGGCGTTGCATGTTTGAGCCCATGAGCGCACGGTTAGCATCATCGTGTTCGAGGAATGGAATCAACGAAGAAGCAGGAGAAGTAATCTGATCTGTCGAAACGTCCATATAGTCGATTTGCTTAGCAGAAACCAGTACGAAGTCGCCCGAGCGACGTGCTCTGATTTTATCACCAACAAAGCATCCTTCTTTATCAGTCGGAGTTGATGCAGGAACAATGATCAAACCATCTTCTCTTTCAGCAGTCAAGAATATATATTCATCAGTCAATTTACCATCGACTACCTTACGGTAAGGAGTCATGATAAACCCTAATTCATTAATACGAGCATGAATAGCAAGAGATGAAATAAGACCAATGTTCGGACCTTCAGGTGTTTCAATAGGGCACAAGCGGCCATAATGAGTATAGTGAACGTCACGTACTTCAAATCCGGCTCTTTCGCGAGTCAAACCGCCAGGACCCAAAGCAGATGTTCTGCGTTTATGAGTTAATTCAGACAATGGGTTTGTCTGATCCATAAACTGAGACAACTGGTTAGTTCCGAAGAACTGGTTGATAACAGAAGTAATAGTACGAGCATTAACTAATTCTGATGGAGTAAGATTTTCGCCATCATGCAAACTCAAACGTTCGCGAATAGTACGCGACATACGAGCAAGACCAACATTGAACTGAGCCATTAATTGCTCGCCAACTGAGCGAACACGGCGGTTGCCCAAGTGATCGATATCATCGCCTGTATGTTTAGCTTCGTGAAGTCTAATCAAATATTTAATGATTGCAACAATATCTTCGACTGTCAATACAGTGCAATCTCTAGGAATTTCAAGACCTAATTTATCATTTATTCTAACGCGACCCACTTCACCAAGATCATATCTCTTGGAATTAAAGAACAATTTATCTAGCAGAGCTTCGGCAGTTTCTAAGTCTGGCGGCTCGCTTGAGCGCAACTGGCGGTAGATAGCTTCGAGAGCATCTTCGCGTGTGCGTGTAGTATCTTTAGCGATAGTACGAGCGATAATTGGTTCTTCAGTAGGATCTTTATAACTAAATAAAGTCAAAGGTTCTAATTCGGCTTCTTTCATCATTGCAAGGAATGCATCATCAATAATTTGATCACG
>JAUQWR010000848.1 GCA_030835065.1 Candidatus Kapaibacterium sp. | reverse complement strand
TCATATCCTGTGAAGGATAAGTAGATGCTAATATCGGATAAGCCAAGAAACGCATTACTAATCCTGATTGGAATTTTGCTCCATGTGCGGCAGTGAAGATTGTTCTTTGGTCATATAATGGAGCTGGATTCTTATTTGAATAGTGTGCTACAAAATCTTGACCTGCTTCGTCTGGATAAATATTAATATATTGTCCTGAAGTACAACCTGAAACACCGCATGCAAATACTAAGTAATACGAAGAATTTGAAGTTTGCCACCAAGAATAACCAGTTGGGAACATTGTGCCATAACGATATTCAATGATATTTGATGTTTCATAAATGCAAATTTGATAATCTACGTTTTGATCATAATATCCATAAGCATATGGATAATAAGGACAAAAATCTGTCCACTCAAAAACAACACGTCTATTAGGTGCAACACCCTGAACTTGCACTCTCAATGTTCCTGTTGATGGAGCAAACATTCCGTAATAGTTCATGAAAGCCATCATCGTTGGACGATTCATAGAAAATATGTTTGTGGCATAATAATATGATCCACTGTAACATACTGGTGATGGTGTTACCATACCTCCAGCCCAAACATACATAACATTGCTTGATCTATTATCCAATTTAAATGTAAATGGAATAGTTACATTCCAAGCAGATCCAGCATAACTTCCCGGATTTGCTAACTGAGTATATGTACCAGTTATTGGAGTGTAAGTATTTCCATAGGAATAATTGAAAGTATAATCAAGCAAAGGTTGCGCTTTCGCGCTGTTGTAGCTAAGCAGTAAACCTATACTTAGCATGACAGATAGCAATAAGGCACGCATTTTCATACGCAAATTCCCCTTGTTGTTGAAAAATATGTTATTTAACCTATTTTGCTCTATTTAACAATAATTTTAAAAAAAAGTTACAAAACTTTTTTTCTAAAAGAATATAAACCCAAAATATTCTTTTTCAAAAATAAAGTATCTCAATTTAAAATTCTTTTATAATATTTGCAAATAAATTTAGTACATTTTTGGTGTAAACTCAATGAAAATATTAAAAATAGGCGGCTCTGTATTAAAAAACGCGTCTGGATTCGATGCTTTTTTAAAAATTATTCATTTATATAAAGATACAAATTGTTTTTGCGTTATTTCTGCAATCGGAAAAACAACCCGAAATCTTGTTAATGCCGCTAATATTTCCATCGAAAAAGGTTTTGCCCCTGCTCAATCTTTGATTAATGATATTCAGCAAGAACATTTTGAAATAATTAACAAATTATTTCCACCTTCTAATGCACTCATTATTACTAATTATATTAAAATAAACGTAGAAAGCCTGTTAAAATTGCTTAAAGGTTTGTCTATTACAAAAGATTTAACTTTTAAAACTCAAGACTTAATTATGAGCTTCGGCGAATCTTTCGCAATTTCTATTATTTCAGAATTTTTGAAGCTTCACTCTATAAATGCTAAAGTAATTGATGCTACTGATTTCCTTATCACTGACAATAGTTTCGGCAATGCTAATCCTATAATTCAGGATACTAAAAAAAGATTGTTTTCAATAATTAATGATTCAGCTAATAATTTGTTCATCACTCAAGGATTTGTTGGGAAGTCAGTTTCGGGTGATATTACCACTATGGGTATAGAATCTTCCAATCTAACTGCAGCAATTCTATCGCATATACTCGATGCAGATGAATTAGTCTATTGGACTGATGTTCCCGGTATTATGGATACTGATCCTAATCTCTCAATAAATGCAAAAACTATTAAAAAGCTCGACTACGAAGATGCTCTCTGGCTCGCTAATAATGGATTGAAGCTAATCTACCCTCGAATGATTGAACTTTTGAGATACTCAAATGCTAAAGTTGTATATAGATATGCTTTCGATTTTGATGCCGATTTCACTGTTGTTGAGTCTTGCTTCGGAAATCCTAATCCACCTGTACTTATTACCCTCGACAACCAATTTTTCTATTCTCACCCTTTGATGCTAAATAATCTAAGCATTCAAAACGTCAATTATCCCAGACTTTTTAACGAAAATAATGAATATAAATCTTTGAATAAAAATGCTAATTCTGTTTGTATATGCAATATTTTATTTATAGACAATTCTGATTTTGTTAAATTTATTTCAGATATTGTCAATTGTAATATTGAACTACTCTACATAGAATATGAATCTTCTGTTCGCAGCGGAAGATTTTTTGTCGGTCAGAAAGATCGCGGTAATGTAATAAAAGTATTTGAAAATTTTACAAAGAAATAAAGGATAATTATGTTTTCAGCAATCACATGGTCGGTAAGCCCGACAATAGTTGATATAGGCTCATTAGCAATTAGGTGGTATGGATTGTTATTTGCATTTGGATTTATTCTTGCTTATCAGCTGATGTCGAATTTTTTCAAAAATGAAGCAAAGCCAATAAAATCTCTTGAAGCA
>JAUQWR010000847.1 GCA_030835065.1 Candidatus Kapaibacterium sp. | reverse complement strand
TTGCGAATCAATATGGCTTATTTAAGCTAATGAATTGTGGAATAAATTATTATGAATATGAAAAAAGCTCTAATCACCGGAATCACCGGTCAGGACGGCTCCTATCTTGCCGAATTTTTATTATCTAAAAACTACCAGGTTCATGGTATTATCAGAAGATCTTCTTCTTTTAATACTCATCGAATTGATCATATATATAAAGATCCTCACGATGCAGGACGCAACCTTTTTCTTCATTATGGCGACTTGAGCGATCCCGGCAAAATCACCGAACTGATTTATAACATTCAACCGGACGAAGTCTATCATTTAGGTGCACAAAGCCACGTTAGAGTATCTTTCGATATGCCCGAATTTACCGGTAATATTTCTGGTTTGGGCACTGTAAGACTTCTTGATGCTATTCATCGCAGCGGCACAAAAACAAAATTCTATCAGGCTTCCACTTCCGAACTTTTTGGTTCTGCTCTGGCTCCACAATCCGAAACAACTGTTTTTCAGCCTCAAAGTCCGTATGCAATTGCAAAACTCTATGCTTACTGGATGACAATTAATTATAGAGATGCATATAAAATGTTTGCTTGCAATGGTATATTATTTAACCACGAAAGCCCTCGCCGAGGTGAAACTTTTGTTACCAGAAAAATTACTCGTGCATTATCTGCCATTCTTGCCGGAAAGCAATCTAAATTGTTTCTTGGCAATTTAGATGCTAAGCGCGACTGGGGATTCGCTCCTGAATATGTAGAAATGATGCATTTAATGCTTCAGCAAGACTCTCCTTCTGATTTTGTTGTGGGTACTGGCGAAAGCCACTCGGTAAGAGAATTTATCGAAACTGCACTTAATTATCTTTCTATAGAAATCGAATGGAAAGGCGAATCAATTAATGAAATTGCTTTGATCAAATCATTTGATAATAAATGGAGCAATGTATTGAATATTGGCATGCCAATTATTGAAATTGATCCCAGATATTTCCGCCCCACTGAAGTTGACTTCCTTATGGCTGATATTAGCAAAGCCAAAAATCAATTATCCTGGCAGCCAAGAGTAACTTTTTCAGAATTGGTAAATATTATGATGGACTATGATTTGAACGAAAATTCTATCGCAGCTCCAAACAAAGGTATAGATGCCGTTAATAGTAAAGGCTTCGATTGGACAAAGCATGAAATAGTTTTTAACGAGATCAGGTAGTTTGATGAATAAAGATTCGAAAATTTTTGTTGCAGGTGGCGCCGGATTAGTTGGCTCTGCTATTACTCGTAAGCTTTTGAGCCATGGTTATTCCAATTTGCTATTGCCTTCTATCGATGAATTAGACTTGAGAAATCAATCTGAAGTTGAAGCCTTTTTTTCGCATAACAAACCAGATTATGTATTCCTTTGTGCTGCTAAAGTAGGCGGTATTATTGCTAATAATACATACAAAGCTGATTTTATTTACGATAATTTGGCTATTGCTATGAATGTTATTAATTTTTCTTACAAATATTCTGTAAAGAAATTATTAAATCTTGGCTCTTCTTGCATTTATCCCAAAAATGCACCTCAACCTCTAAAGGAAGAATACTTACTTACTGGATTATTAGAAGAAACAAATGAACCGTATGCAATTGCTAAAATTGCTGCTATTAAATTATGCAATAGCTTTAATTTTCAGTATAAAACCAACTTTATATCGTTGATGCCAACAAATCTGTATGGGCTGAATGACAATTACAATTTAGAAACTTCCCACGTGCTTCCGGCGATAATTCGTAAAATGATTTTGGCTAAAGCTGTTTACGATAATAACTATGAATTAATTCGTAGAAATTTAAAACATTCTAAATTAGGCTGGGATTTATATTATAATGACAATCTCTCTGAAAAAGAAATAGATGAATTATTAATTAAAATTGGGATTAATAAATCGAGCCTCACTCTATGGGGTAGCGGCAAGGTTTATCGTGAATTTATGCATTCTGACGACTTAGCATCTGCTTGTCTGTTTTTTATGAACAACATTGATTCTCATCAAGTTCCTCATGGCTTTGCAAATATCGGCACTGGAATTGACCTTACTATTGCTCAATTATCCAATTTGATTGCACAAAAAATTGATTACAAAGGATTAATTAATTTCGATTCGAGCAAGCCAGATGGCACTTATAGAAAGTTGATGGACGTAAGTCTTGCAAATAGTCTGACTTGGTATGCAAAAATCGATATCGAAACCGGCGTTCAAAAAGTAATTGATGAATATTTACTTTCATTTTAGTTAGAATAAAATAATTAAATAATAGCTAGCAAGCTTTTTCGTATCTATCACTATATTGCTTGTTTTTTTTTAATCGTAATGAGGTGTTTATGTATAACATTGAAAAGACATCATTTGGCTACAAATTGACGTTTGGCGGAGCTATCGACGAAAAGGAAATCACAAATTGGTACGAAGAATCAAAAAAACAGCTTGAATCTGCCCCTGCAAGTTTCGGTGTATTGATTGATATGCGAGAATTGCAGCCTTTGCTCCCCGAAGCTCAAAAAATAATGGTCGATGGTCAAGGCCTTTATAAAAACAAAGGTATGCAGCGCTCGGCTGTTATTCTAAACAATGCTGTAACTACTATGCAATTTAAAAGATTAGCTAAGGATAGCGGCATTTTTGATACAGAAAAGTACATTAACGCAGCAGAAAATCCCGGCTGGGAAAAAGCTGCAGTTGATTGGCTCGCTAATGGAGTAGATCCATACTAACAAACAGGCTTAAAACTGGAGTATAAGTTCTTTAATGGCAGATTGCCTATAGACTTGTGTTTATACATTTCGTAAATCTTTTGTGCAGCTTGGCTCAATTCTTCGGATTTGACGCCATTGCTGCATGAATTCCATGCCTCCAAAAATGCTGACAAATGGTCTGCTGCTCTCACTAATTCTCCATCATAAGGCATATATTTGTCTTCGTTGTAAGCTAAAGTAACTTCGTCTATACTTAATTTAGTCTTTACTTTGTTTTTTATTATTGCTTTATTTGTAAATTCATCATGAGTAAAGTATTTTAATTCTTTGATCCACGACTCTTCAACATGCGGAAATATCTCTTTATCAGATAGCTCTTGTTCGAGATTGGCAATCAATTCATCAAATTCTTTTGAGGATCGCTTTACCGGAGATATTATATCACGAGTTGCAGCCTCAGGCAAATCATGAAACAATCCTCCGAAAAAGTTATTATAAATCCTTTTCGGGCAATTTGGAAGGTCGCGAGTAAAAAAGTATGAGATTACTGCTACAAGCATACAATGACCTAATACAGATGTATGCGGCACTCTTGGTGTTTGTGCCCATCGGATCTGAAATCTCATCTGCCCCACCATATCAATAAAATTGGAAATAGTGTGCCTTGCAGTCAATTTTTTTATTCCATCCAAATATTTAAATCCATTTATATCATCGAGCAGCTCAGTTTCTATTTTGATATTTTGATAATTTATTGGATTGGCATGCTTTACAATCTGAAATTCCCAATAACTTGAATATATATGCGCAGCATCCAAAATATCGTCATTTATTGTTCTTTCGTTATTGCCCACAAACAAAAAATCTTCAATTTCTTTTCTAATTGTGTCATCAGCAATTTTTGGCTCCAATTCCTGAAATATATATTCATTGAGCTTGGCAAATACTTTTTGATTTTTCTTTATTTCTCTATAAATAGGAGATTTTATGTCAGATATAATTATTCTACGCAACATTTCATAAACTCCGTTGCGAATAATATAAGCCCAATCGACTTCCTTATTTCGAGCTTCTTCGTATTTTCCGAGAGCATAAGCAATTATCATCTTATGAGCATGCTTATCCATTTCTATGAGCTCCATTGGTCTTATTCTATCATTCCATCTTTGTATATGAAATGCTCTGAATATCTCATTGACTAAAGAAAAATTTACAATCATTTATCTGCCGATTGAAATAATAAAACTTACTAAAGAATATTGCTTTTAACGTATTTGTTAATTCTTTCTTTTATTAAATAAAAACAGAAAACCAACCCCATCGAAATAGAGTTGGTTTATATTTACTAATATCAACATTTTATTCTTTAATTAAATTTAGAGCAGAACCTGCTTTAAACCATTCAATCTGTTGTTGGTTATATGAATGATTGACTGTAATTTCATCTTTTGTTCCATCAGCATGATTAAGCAACAAAGTTAATGGAATATTAGGGCTGAAATTTGTAAGTCCAAGAATATCGATCGAATCATCTTCTTTAATTTTATCGTAATCATTTTTGTCTGCAAAAGTAAGAGCCAGCATACCTTGTTTCTTAAGGTTAGTTTCATGAATACGAGCAAATGATTTTACTAAAATTGCTTTCACACCGAGATGACGAGGTTGCATTGCGGCATGTTCGCGCGAAGATCCTTCGCCATAATTTTCATCACCGACTACAATCGAGCCAATCCCTTGTGCTTTATAAGCTCTCTGAACGTCTGGAACTGCTCCGAATTCGCCATTTAATTGATTTTTAACTAAATTAGTTTTTTCGTTGAAATAGTTGACAGCACCCGTCAAAGTATTATTGGCAATATTATCCAGATGCCCTCTGAATCTCAACCAAGGACCAGCCATAGATATATGATCTGTAGTACATTTGCCTTTCACTTTAATCAAAAGTTTTAAGCCTTT
>JAUQWR010000846.1 GCA_030835065.1 Candidatus Kapaibacterium sp. | reverse complement strand
GATGGAGCATTTGCCTCCAGACAAGAAAGCAATTGTTTGCTCGAGGAGCTTTGGGAGGTCTGTCGAGTCACTTGATTTTTTAAGAGAAGCAATGACTACTTTTGTATCTCGTGCTGCCGAAAAAATGAGAAAGCAAAAATCTGCAGCAAAATTTATTAGTGTTTTCCTTAGAACTAATCCATTTAAAGATACTGCACAATATCATAATGGTGTACAAGCTACACTGCCATTTCCTACGGATATAACTCATGAATTGCTTTTTTATGCACTAAAAGGTTTAGAGCAGATTTATAAAGATGGTTTTCTATATCAAAAAGTTGGAGTTATGCTTTCCGGGTTCGTACCTCAAGCAAATACTCAAATGACTCTATTCGATAAAAGCGATAGATCAAAGCTCGACAGACTTATGAAAACTATTGATAAAATTAATATGGAATATGGTTCTGAGAGTATATTTTATGCTGCAGCAGGAACAAAAAAGACATGGAAGATGAAGCGGGAAATAAAATCACCGCATTACACGACAAAATGGTCGGAATTGCTAGAAGTAAAGGCTGGTTTGCATTTACCACAACAGCAAACTCTACCATGGGATTATTAGGATTGAATCTGAGCCTTCAAATCCATTTCATTTGCTTTTTCGAGCAAAATTTCTGCTTTTTCCGGATTTGATACTGCTAATTGCCTATATACTTTGGCAGCTTCGTCAAATTTGCCTTGCATAGCCAAAATATTGGCAATTGTTTCGGTAAATACTTTGTTTTCGCTTGTTGGTTCCTGAACTTCTTCTTCGAGATCGAAGTCTTGATATTCCCTTACAGGCGAAATTTTTACGTTTTCGATTTTCTTTGCTAATAGCGAAAAAGTATCTTCCGGTGCGTCTTTGCTTAGTAAAATTTCTGGCAATGGAGCACTAATTACTGATAATGAACTGATTGAACTATTCATATTAATTCTATCTGACAAAATATCAGAGCTTACAAAATCATATAAACCAGGAATAAGTTCAATATTATCTGCGGAATAAGAATATGTAAGGCCTCTATCTCCGGTGCGAAGTTTTTTCCAAAATCCGATTTCTAATGTTTCTGTTTGAATATTATCATCAATTATCTGCTCGAATTCTTCTTCTATTGATATTCCTTCAGGAATTGTATCTGAATTAATATCAACAATATCAGAGTTTTGAGCAATCTCAACTTCATTTTGTTCTTTCTTAAGTAATGCATCGAAATCGATATTCTCATCATCATCTTCAGGGCTAAGTTCAATAGAAGCAGAGCTATCATCACTGGTTTCTAAAGATTGAGCAGCAAAAAGGGCATCGATATCATCGGTAGAAATTTCTTCATCAATGACTTCAATTGGGTTTGAAGCACTTTCAGTGACATTAACAATTTTATCAGAACTAGACTGAGATTTATTTAAATAACTGGGCGGAGTATAAGCAACTTCGCTACCTGCATTAAAAGCTTGTTTCATTTCAATCAAAGAAACTGCTTTAGGGAAAAGCATCAATCCTTCTGCTAAAATAGCTTCAGCAGAAGGAATATCTCCAAGTTTGAGAAATGAACGAGTAAGTATTGAATAAGCAGCAGGATAGTCTGGATAAATTTTAAGACCATTTCTGCATAATTCAATAGCTTGATCGAATTTTCCTTCAAGAAAAAGCTGTTCAGCTTCGAGCGCAAATAATGCTGTAATATCCGTCATAAATAGATCAATTCCTTCTACCGGTTAATCTTATAAGCATTAAGAATAAGTTTACAAAGTCGAGGTAAAGAGTTAATGCACCATAGATAGCGCCTTTAGTAGCAAGCTCTTGGCTTTCGAATTGCAGGGCATACATTTCTTTGATTTTTTGGGTATCATAGGCAGCAAGTCCGGCAAAAATAATAATACCAGCGCAAGAAATCAAGAAATTAAGCGATGATAAATCAACAAAAAAGTTTAAAACAATCAAAGCAATCAGCCCAAATAAGCCCATCATTAAAAATCTACCTATTGAATTTAAATCTTTTTTAGTAATAAAACCATAACCACTCATAGCAGCAAACATAAAAGAAGTAATAATAAGAGTTTCAAATACGCTTTCGCCGGTATAAATCAAAAGAATTGATGAAAAAGTAATACCTGAAAGAGCGGCATAAACTAAAAAAGATATGATAGCAGTAAGTGAACTCATCCTGTCAATTTGGCTACTAAGAAAAAAAACAAGACCAAGTTGAGCAAAAAGCACGAAAATAAAATACATTCTGTTTGAATAAAATTCAATAATAAAATCCGAACTAAGAAAGAAAAAAGCAAAAGCAGCGGTAATAACAAGCCCGAGAAACATCCAAGCATAAGTTTTTGCAAGGAAAGTCTGCATGGCTTTTGCATGAGCCTGTTCGTCTAAATATGAGTTCATGCGACTGAAATTATCCATATTTTCCATTTTAAAAATACCTCCAAAAATAGATAAAAGCAAATACAATGCCGAAAAGTACAATTAATCGACTAAGCGATTTTTTATAGCATAATGAGTAACTTCTGCGTTCGATTTCATTTTCATTTTTTCTAAAATACGAATGCGATAAGTGCTTATTGTATTTATGCTTAGAGATAACTCGGCAGCGATTTGAGTAGGAGTTTTGCCTGATGCAATCATACACATTACTTGGAATTCACGGTCGGAGAGAGCTTCATGGAGAGGTTGTTCGCCACCGGCATCCAAGTTGTTTGCTAATACTTCAGCCAAGTATGGAGAAACATATTTTCTGCCTTTGGTAACTCTTTCGATAGCTTTAGTAAGTTCGTCCGGACCACATTCTTTGTTGAGATAGCCAGATGCACCAGCTTTGAGCAATCTCACAGCATATTGTTCTTCAGGATAAATGGTGAAAACAAGCACAGGCAGATCAGGAGCAATTCCTTTAAGTTCTTTGAGCGTATCAAGACCATCTTTGCCAGGCATAGAAATATCGAGAATAACAACATCGTAACGGTTTTTCTTAACTTTTTCGAGCAATTCATTACCCGAAGAGGCTTCGTCTGCAACAGTAAAACCAGGAATCTCTTCAATAATTTGTTTTAGACCTTTTCTCACAACGGCATGGTCATCGACAATCATAATATTTATCATAAATAACTCCTCTATTTTACAGGCACTTTAAGCTCTACTAGAGTACCTGTTTCTTCTTCTTCTTCTCTACGTTTAATAATAACTTCACCACCAATCGACTTAGCTTTTTCTCTAATTCCGAGCAAGCCAAACGAGTTTTGGTCATTAATTTTTTCTTCGGATATTCCGATTCCATTATCACGAACAATCAAAGTAATAAATTTATCTGATTTTTCAAAGAAGACATCAACTCTTGATGCTTTAGCATAACGAGCAATATTAGTCAAAGCTTCTTGGAAAATTCTAAACAAAGGTGTAATAAGCGTATTATCTACAGTTACATCCTTAGGTATAATAGTAACTCTGGTTCGAACGGCGGTACGTCGCTGAAATTCTTTTGCCTGCCAATCAATAGCAGCAGCCAATCCGAAATGATCAAGAATGGATGGACGTAATTGGGATGATATTGTTCTTACTTTTTGGATTGTTGTTTCAATCAAGTCAGACATTTCTTTGGTACGAACGTCTAGATTGTCTTTGCTAAGGTCAATTTTTTTGACTAGCCAAGTTAAATCCAATTTAACAGCAGTGAGAGCATATCCGAGTTCGTCATGAATTTCGAAAGCAATTTGTTTGCGTTCTTCTTCGCGCACAGAGTCTAAGTGAAGAGCCAAATTACGCAATTGTTGGCGAGAGCGCAAAAGCTCTTCTTCAGCAAATTTTCTTTGAGTAATATCATATAAAGTAGCTTGAATATAAACGATTTTATTAGTTTTATCGCATATATTTTGTAAGCTTTGGTTTACCCATCGCAGGCTACCGTCTTTTCTAACAATTCTATATTCGAATTCTGCTTCGTAGTGAGGAATTAAATTAATTTTTTCATTATGCTCGTCCACACGTTTTCTATCGTCTTTATAGACAATAT
>JAUQWR010000845.1 GCA_030835065.1 Candidatus Kapaibacterium sp. | reverse complement strand
GAAAATCCAAAATTGTCTCTCTGACGTTTCTTGAATTCAATTTCTATACCTTTTGAACTTCCATACTCTGATACTTCATATTGGAAATATGGACTAGGTACTGCAGTATATTGTTTGATACCTAATTGATTATAAGCATCTTTATAATATGTCGAGAATGAAAATGAAAAATCTTCAGTTAAATTATGATCATATGTTATTTCATATGCAGCTGTCTTTTGTGCGCCCATATTTGGATTACCTACGATATCGCCTGGACGTATCAAGTCAATTGGATACTTGTCGTATAAGTTTTGCAATTGAGGCACTTTGAAATACCAACCATATGATAATTTTAGTGTAGAAACATTTTCGATGATTGGATAAGCAATATTTATACGAGGACTTACCTGAACTTTAGCATTTGCTTTTGCAAAGCCTGTATCTGCTTTGATTGATGTAAAGTTTTGTGAAGGTAGTCTATAGTTTGAATTTGGATCAAAAATATCTAATCTCAAACCAGGTGTAAATATTATACCTTTATAAAATACTTGATCTGTGATATAAAATCCATATTTTCTTGGTTTGAATGGAGAACTTGTTCTTGAATAAACTTTTTCGTTATCTGCATATAAGTTTCCACCCCATTTATCAGTATATACATCATAGAATGGATTACCATCCCATGGATTTGAATTTGCATGTCTGTGTTGTTCGAAAAATCTTGCTTCAAAACCTGTTTTAAACACGTGTGAAAATTTTTCTTTTTCTTTACCATGAACAAATGTAAGTGTATAGCTTCCGTCTAATTGGTAATAACTGCCATAACGGAATGCAAAACCTTGATCTGAACCAGATGTTTGGAAATATCTTGTCAATCCATAAGGGTTGTTTGAACCTGTATAATTTGGTTCGCCTTCGTAGTAGCCAGTCAATTTATTTCTCTTCATGAAAGTACCTTCATAGAAGCCGTCTTCAGATTTTCTTGTTTCGATAAGAGGTTGATAAATATCAACAATCTTATCACCAACATATCTGCCATTTACCAATTCTGCATCAACTAAATCGTAACCATCATAGGTTTTTTCATCTTTTGGAATATAAACATCAAATCCTGTGAAGAAATTTGGATCGGAATTGCCAATTCTTCTGCTAGATTCTTCATTATTTACGTTTGTTGAAAAATTAATTTCGTAAAAGCTTTCTTCGTTGATTGTATGATTGATTTTTGCCAAAACATTATATACATTATTGTTTAATACATTTTGTTTGGCAAAACTTTCTGTAATTCCATTTGTTGTTGTATCTGTACCATTTATAAATTTTGCTGTTTCGTTGGAATACAACCAATCCCAGCCACTTGATTCGATACTTGTAATACCATACGAAGTAGACAAAGTAAGTGTTAAACCTTGGTAAATTGGCAATTGGAATTTAGCGCTTATATTCTTTCTCCAAGAGCGATTTCCTTCCATTAAACCTAAATTATTTCCCCATGGGTCTCTTACTTCATAACTATTATTTCTGTATTTTTCTGTAAACATGTTTGTAGAAATAAAAAATGTTGCATTTTGATAAATTTGTAACGGACCACCAATACCAAAGTCAAATTCATTTTCTTGTCCACCCTGCAACTTCAAACCTGGACCATATTCTTGAGGTACATATTTATTACCTTCTTTTACTACTCTTATGCCAGCTCTTTGCGAACCCCAAAGCGAAGGAATATCAGTACGCCATGCGAAGTAAGATGAATATCTATCAGTACGTCCAACTCTACCAACTGAGTTTACATAACCTGCTTGTGCTTCTCCATATTCTGCAGAAAAGCCACCTTTTAATATTTGTACTTGTTCTACTCCATAAGTTGATACCATTGGAGTATAACCTGAGCCCATCATACCCAAACCACCTGTAAACTGATTGGATACATCCATACCATCAACACGGATCTGAGTTTCAGAAGCTTGTGAACCTCTAATGCTAAAAGCACCACCTTGGCTGCTTACACCAGCTGCAGTAGAAATTACACCAGCCAAAGAACTTCTAGGTGTATTTCTTAGTTCTTCGCCGCCCATTGTTGCAACTTGACCAATGTCTGATGCATTCTTTTTGCTTGTACTTTTGCCTGTTACTACGATATCTTTTGTAGTAAAGCTTTTGCTAGACATTAATATTTCAATATTAGCAACCTGATCTGCAACGATAGTCACATCTACTTCTTTTGGTTCTTTACCAGCATAGGTAACTTTTATTTTGTAAGAACCTGCAGTAATACCAGTAATTGTAAAGCTACCGTCATCATTTTTAATTTGTGTACCTTTAGTTGTACCAATAATGGCAACTCTGGCAGACTTCAGCCCCTTATTGCCCTCGTCAGCATCTAATACTTTTCCTTTTAATGTGCCATAAATACTGGCAAAGCTTGATACCGGAGCTATTAGTATCGCTAGGAAAAGGCATAAAATCAGTTTACGCATAGTGTGATCTCCTATTTTCCTTTTCGCGTAATTATAAATAATATATCAATTTACTTAATAATAGTCAACATTTTTGTTACGTTTTGTCCTGCGCCTACTATATTTAAATAGTATGTTCCTATATTCAATCCCTTTGTAGGAATTGTAACAGAATTTTGTTTTTCGTTGTATTCTCTGTCCAAATCTTTTAGTTCGTTTACTACTTTGCCTGATACATCGTATATTGTCAAATCTGCGTAACCTTTGCTTGGCATAAACAATGTCAATGAGCAATCCGATCCCATATCAATTGGGTTTGGTGCAATTCTTTGAATTTGAAGCAATGTGCAATCACATGGTTCTTCTTCATTAATACTTGTAATAATATTTGCATGACCTATCATCAATACTTGATCGATACCAGCTTTAAATTGATTATCACGTTTCTCTTGATCTGTTGCGTCGTTTGCAGAAATTGATTCTAATTTTAGCAATGGGATATTTGTTAAATCGTTTGGTACTAAATCTGCCATCATCACGCCTCTATCTATTTCTGTTGATGATGTTATATTTGTTGCTTTCGACCATTTTGTTCCATCTACCGGACGTGTTGCCATAAATACATCTGTGGTAGTAAAAGTGCTTGCTACTTTATCAAAATCGATCAAATCTACCCATTTTGCAACTAGATATTTTCCATCGATTGTTCTTGACAATTGTAATTCAAAATCGCCTGGATTAAGTCTTTGGCCTGCATCATTTGTTACATCTTGATATACAATGTAGCTTCCACTAAACTCAGACAAGTCTCTTATACTCCATTGTTGTGTAGTACCATTATAATATATTTCTACAAAGTTTGATACAGTAGAATCTGTATTGTACCATGCCATTAAGCGTGATGCAATAGAAAAGTCTCCATTATTTAATGGAACAAATCCTTTTGAATCGTACAAAAATGCTGCTGAATCTTGTGGTATTCCTTTGCTACTTAAATAATTATTTACTACTGCCCATGGCATTATATTAAACTCAGTCCAAGTATTACCTTCGTCGTTTGATACAGATACACCAAATCTGTTTCGGTTTACTGCAGGGTCGTTGAAATTGCCAAAAACACAGAAGTAAATTTTATTATCCAAACCATCCTTCAGGTCTACAATGTTATTGGATCTATAGCCTGCTTCTACTGTTTTAAATTTATTGCTTTCCCATTGTTCGGGGATTGAAGATGTAAAATCGCTCAACTCAATTGTTTTTCTTAAAGCAATATGGTTCGCATTTTCTACATCAGCATCACTAGATGGGGATAGCCTTCCTATTGCTAATTCATAAAATGAGCTACTACCAGTTTTTGAAGCTAAAATTCTGGAATCAGTACTCCAATCTAAAGTTCCAAATTTACTTGAATTTACTTTGTTATTTGCTAAATGTGTTGGCTGGTATTCTGAATTCCAAAAACCAGTAAAAAAGCCATACCATTTACTTCCTTTTTCGTCTACTCGCGACACAGTATAGCTGACTGCTAACTCATTGTCATATATAAAACCAAATAAGCTTGGATATCTGCCTTCGTTTAGATTTTCAATTCTATTATCATAGATTTTAATTGGTGAATCCCATGTTACACCATTGTCTGTTGATTTTCTTAGAAAAATATTGTTTTTGGTATTATCACCTGTATAGCTTGTGTATTTAGCTAAATCGTAGAAACCTCTTTTGATTGTCAGGAGTGTATTGGTGGTTGGTTCTAAAACAAATGCCTTGTTTGTCATATGATAAAAATATGAGTAGCAATTTGCTAATGAATCGAACACCTTGAAGTTACCGCTCTGTTTTTTATCAGAGTAATTCTTTGTTGGCTTCCAATTTTCTGAGCTTACTGTCTTTCCCTGATATTTTGAGTAAGGATCATAAAATTTAGAATCCTTAACATCTGCATAAGTATTCATTGATACTGTTAATAATGCAGCAGTAGCAATCAAATTTCGTAAAAATTTCATATAGGCGACTCCGTATTTAAATAAAAAACAATTTAAAATCTATTCAAATTATTTTTAGCATAAATGTCAAATATAACAATAAAATTCCAAATACAGTAAAATTATCTTTGTTTTCAAAGCAAATAGAATCCTTACAAGCTTTTTGACATCAAAAAGTTGTCTTTGCTAAAAAAATTCATTTGTTTATTAATATTTTTCTACTTTGGTTAAAATTTAAATTGCAATCCATAAATAATACCAGCACTTGCTTTCCAACTTGAATTATCATTGCCTACTTTTAAGTTGTAAATTCTTGAGTCTGCACCTACTGTCAAGTTGAATCCATGATATATATTAACACTTCCTAATAATTTTGCATATCCTAGACCACCATAATTTGTAGCTCCTGCGCCAAGTCTTCCATTCAAAGTCATCATTTCATTAGATATAATCGAACTTTCGACAAATCCTGCAGCCCAAACCAGCTTCTCATCTCTATTGAGAATTACTGGCAAAACTACTCCACTATTATTTGTATTTCCTATTGGATCTAAGCCCAATATTTTAACAGAAATTCCTTTTGGTGATACTCTAACTGCAGATAACTCATCGTATTCATATTCAGTTAGTCCTACTTCGAAACCAACTTTTATTGATTCACTTGTAGAGTATGCAAAACTTTGAGAATAATTGCTCTTTGTACGTATTTTAGTAACGGTGCCAGAAATTGTTGCTAATTCTTTGCCTACAAATGTACCTAAAGTCATTGAATTGGTTTCGAACCAATTTGAATTCGGATAGAATATGTTTGAGTTCATATCATAAGAATTAGTATTAGAATTACTTAATTTTACAACATCATTAGTATTTATATTTTGCATGGTATTCATTACCATTATATCTTGATTTCCATTAGTATTTATATTGATTGGAGAGTAATTATTGAGAGAAGTTTCTTCAATTAATATCTTATCAATAACTGCAAGTTCTTGTTCGCTTGCATTATTGATTGCTAAATTTCCTTGATTTGAACTTAGTTCTTCTTCAGTAATTGTATTAGACAATTCTCTTGATGATACCATATTTATATTGGTATTTGAATTTGTATAAGTTCTAATCTTATCAGTTTTTTCTACTATTCGTGCTGGTTTTGCAATAATACTATTTAGTGCTTTTTGAGCCTTAGTGCGAGTTTCTTCTTCGGGGCTCAATTCTGAATTGGATACTTTATTGCTTGAACCAATCACATCAGAATATGATTTTTTGGTTGTTGGGCTGGGCATATTTTGCTCACCAATCTGCCATATTCCTATAGCAGAACCGACAATAACCAGAACTGCAGCCATAGCAAAAGCCGGTTTCATGCTCCAATTTTGCAAAAAGTCCCAATTGAAACTGAAGAATAATTTTCTTCTTTTCTTTTCTTCGGATGCAGGAAGAGCTTCCATGAATTTCATCATGATCAAATCTTCAGTATCTCTAAACACATCTTCGGGTGTGCTTATAGATTCAGCATCCTCTCTCAAGGCAGCACTTAAAAACACTGCTGCATCGAATTCGTGCTTGGAGGAGATATCATCTCTGAGTAGTTCTCTCAGTTCTACGTCTTCTTCGTGAGTTAACTCTCCATCCAAATATTGCGATATGAGCTTGTCAAGACTCATTGATTTCCTTAACTAATGGTTGTAAAATTTTTCTTAATATTAATCTGGCTCTATGAACTCTTACTTTCGCAAGCGACAAATCGATTCCGAGTATATCGGCTATTTCCTGATATGAGCAATCTTCGTATTCTCTCAATATCAAGGCTTCTTTAAGATTCACAGGCAGGCTTTGAACCGCTTGTTCCAATACTTCTTTTAGTCCCACATCGGAATCTGGCGATTTCATATTGCCATGGTATATTTCGTCAAATGTTTCATGATTTTTCTGGGATCTTATCATATTCAAGCACACATGGCGCGATATTGTAAACAGCCAGGCGGTGAAGTTTGTCCCTTTAATATTCTTTCTATTCTCGTACACTTTTATAAATGTTTCTTGAAATGCATCCTTAGCTTGCACCGGATCCACCATCATTCTCAAGCAAAAACGATATACCTTTTGTTGGTATTTATTATATAGAACGTGAAAAGCTTCGGCACTTCCTGTCTTCAGACTTTCTATTGCCTTTTGCTCATCATCTAATTCTACATTATGTTTTTTGCTCGAAAACATTTATCTATCACCTTTTTTTTCAAGTTCATACACGAGCTTTGTACTTAAGACACCTATTAATAATATTAAGTTACAATTTTTATAAAAAATTTATTTTTTCTTTAAAATATCTTACAATTTTAAAAAAAAATACATAATTAAGTTTGGATTTTATTATTCTATAAATTTATAATATTTTCTGACAGCTTTATTAATCTTCCATTTGCAAGACAAACCCTTTGGAAAAATCACATAATCGCCAGTCCCAAATTTGAATACTTTATCGCCGGCGATCACTTCGACTTCTCCTTCGATTATCTGGCAATGCTCTTCTAAGTCGTAATACCAATCGAACTCCGAGGCTTCTTTTTCCCATATGCCCCAATTCTCGAAATCTTTTGTTTTTTTCTCTTCTTCGCTTAATTTTTGGATAACAATGCTCATCATTCCACCATTATATAATAAATTAAACTATTCATTTTCAATTTTGCAATTTACTAATTTTGGAAGAGAAATTGAAAAACTAGTACCTTTATTAATTTCGCTTTTCACACTTATATAGCCTTCGAGCATGTCTACGCATCTTTTAACTATTGCTAGCCCTAATCCACTGCCCGATACAGACCCGACATTATCGCCTCTCTGAAATGGCTCAAAAATATTTTGCAGATCTTCTTCGGAGATTCCAATACCATTATCAGTTACAGCAATTGTAATCCTATCGTCTTCTTCGTCTATATAAGTATTGATTATAGAATCAATCTCAGAATATTTTAGCGCATTTGTAAGCAAATTAATTACTATCTGATGAAGTATAATTGTATCAGTAGTAAATTGGATTTGAGCTTTGTTGCTTATCAATTTTATTTTATGCTTCATAGCATCCATTGTAAGCACTTCGTTTATTATTTCGTTCAAGTATGCAATCAAATCAATTTCATTCAATGATATAACAAATTTTCCGGATTCCTGCTTGCCAAGCATCAACACATCATCCAATAGTCTTGTCATATGAGCAATCGAAGTTTCAATTTTATTTATTTGGCGTTTAATGCTATTCAAATCATTTTTCAAAGCATACTGCTCAATCAGATATGCCGAAGATTGGATAATTGTTAGAGGAGTTCGATATTCATGCGAAACCATAGATATAAATCTGGTTTTCATCTCGCCTAATTCTTTTTCATTGCTTAATGCCTTAGATAGTTCTTCTTTAGCTTCGTAAAGTTCATTTTCGGTACGAGCTCTTTCTTCATTTTCGATTTTTA
>JAUQWR010000844.1 GCA_030835065.1 Candidatus Kapaibacterium sp. | reverse complement strand
CCATAGTAAATAACTCCATTAACTCACGCATATAGTTTTCGTTTGGTGCTTTTTTTGTGCTATAAAACAAGCTCTGATAAAGCAGCATTGAGCCATCGAGAGTCACTTCGGTAGCCAGTTCTTTATAAGATCCAAGCCTATGTTTTCTCAAAAGTTGATTGTTTCGGAATAGAAGAGGTGGTGGCATTAAAGCTTCTGTATCGAAAGTAAATTCGATAGACCAAATGGTAGAAAGAAAAAGTGTAAGTTTTTCCATAGATGGAGTGTTTTCAGCTCGCATCTGATCGAGCCACCAGTCGATAAATTCTCGATATCTGGATTTCATTCTGCCTTCAATCTCAAATCTTATATCTGTGATTTGCTCTAATGGATTGAATTCGGTGATGTCTAACCAATTTTTAAGATTATTTGAAGCTTCGGGCAGAGCCTCGCTGCCAGTGCCTAATATAATGTCTAGTGCTTGGTCGGGAGTTTTGCCGGTAATACTCAAAACCTGTTCAGGGCTGGGTCCAACAGTAATTCTTTTAAGCAAGTGAGCAGCTTGTTCAAAAGAAAGATTATCATTGAACTTTTCGAGCATAAGCGGTTTCAATTTGGGATTGTCGATTTCTTTAGATTCGACAAGCTCGCCTTTAAGAAATGCTCTTCTTTGCATAAGTTCTCCAAGATTAATATAAAGCTATCGATAAGTTTACGAATGCAAGTGAAAATTATTTATATTCAGCAGCTATTTTTATGGTTAATAAATAAGGAATTAATTGTTAAAACTTAATAATTAAAATAAAATTCTTAAATTGCATAGTTAAGTCTAACACAAATTATAGGCAAACAATGGAACAAGAACTCAAGCCGAATTTGTTGTACAGATTGCCTTGGAATCTTGCTGATAACTCAATATCATGGCTCGAGCCAACAAGCAAGTGCAATCTATACTGTGATGGCTGTTATAGAGAGAATAGAAATTCTTCTCATAAGTCTTTAGAAGAAATAGCACACGAACTCGATATATTCGAAAAATATCGTAAGACCGACGGTGTATCAATTGCCGGCGGTGAACCATTGACTCATCCGAATATAGTCGAGATTGTGAGAATGGTCAAAAATAAAGGCTGGAAGCCAGTGATTAATACTAATGGCGAACTACTTACAAAAGAATTATTGATTGAACTTAAAAATGCTGGTGTCGAAGCTTTTACTTTTCATGTGGATAGCGGGCAAAGCCGTCCTGCTTGGAAAGGCAAAAATGAGCTGGAACTAAATGAATTAAGATTGAATTATGCAAACTTGATAAATGAAGTCGGAGGCATCACTTGTTCTTTTAATGCAACAATATATCCGGAAACAATGCAGTATGTGCCTGATTTGTTGAAGTTTGGACAAAAGCATATTGATAAAATTCATGTTATGGTTTTCATTCTTTATAGAATGGCAATTATTGGT
>JAUQWR010000843.1 GCA_030835065.1 Candidatus Kapaibacterium sp. | reverse complement strand
CTATTTTTGAATCAACCAGAGGAAATATGTATTATCATGGCAATAAGTACTCTATTGGCTCTAAAGTATTCGTTCTTCCTTACATTGCATTGATTCCTGAATATAAGATTTACGATAGAACACATGTAGACAGCTATTCATCACAATTTGCCTGCCAATTGCATATATTCTATTAATAGGAGATAAAGAAATGGAAAATAACAAAAATGAAAATAGAAGAGATTTTTTGAAATCGGCAGGTACATTGATGGGCTTAGGCTTATGTGGTTGCCTTGTCAGCTCTATTCTGACTGCTTGTGATAAAGACGAAGAAATTACAGCTCCAGCTAAACCAACCGGTGACTACCCTATGATTAAAATAGCTGATTTCCCTGAATTGGCTAATGTTGGTGGGCTTGTCAAAACTAAAAATTTCTTAGATAAAGACGGTAAACCTAAGATTTTAGCTCGTGCGGTATTCATTTTCAGAATTGCAACTGACAAATTCATCTCTCTCGACTCTCTATGCTTGCATAAAAGTGCCGATGTTGAATTAAAATCTGGTGAATTAGTTTGTTCTCTTCATTCTGCTAAATTTGACAAAAACGATGGTAAAACTTTAGATAATGGATTTGCAGGCGAAACTGTTCCTCCATTAAGTATTTTTGGTAATATTTTCGATCCTATCAATGGTACTTTAAAAGTTAAAGTATAAGAATTATGAATTATTTTCAATAAATTTTATTAATTCTTATTCGATGTTTAGCCATTGCTAAATTTATAACTTCAAACAAACGATTGAATTTAATATACTTATTATATTTTGACATTTTTTTGTTTGTTTGAACTAATTAATTGATAATTTTTTAGTAACACTTTTTTTATTATATTTCGTAATAATATTAAGTTGAAGCTTTTATAAAAAGAAAGCATATTTTTCTGGATAAATTTTGGGAGAAATAAGATGAAATTCAAACATGTTTTAGTTGCTTTAAGCATGGTTGGCTTAGTTGGTGCAACAGCATTTACAAACGCTGAAGATACACCAAAAGACGGTAAAACTATTTTCACAGAAGCAAAATGCGAAGGTTGCCATAGTGTTACTTCTTTAGGCATCGAATCAAAAAAGAAAAATCCTTTTGATCTTTCTACTGTTGGCAAAGCCGGCGATGCTGAATTCTTTGTAAAATATATGAACAAAGAAGCTGAAATCGAAGGCAAAAAACACGCTATGAAGTTCAAGGGCAGTGAAGATGATCTTAAGATTTTGGCTAAATGGCTATCAGAACTTAAAGAAGAAAAGAAATAATTTTTTGCATTCTTAAGCTCATGCGGAACTGCTCGATTAGTTCGGGTAGTTCCGTTTTTTTTAAACTACTATAATAAGGATAATAACATGTATTCGATTAAATTTTTACCCAATTTGTTATTATCATCTTTCATAAGCATTTTATTTTCTGCGGTATCAATTTTTGCGCAGTCAAATGATCAGTGCCTTAGCTGCCATTCTGATAATGACATCACTATGGAAAAAAATGGGCGAACTATTAAATTGACTGTTAAAAAACATGAAATTGCTAAATCTGTTCATTCAAAATTACTATGTGTCAATTGCCATACCGGATTCAATGCTGATGATATTCCTCATAAAACCGGCAAAATGGAAGTCAATTGTATGGATTGTCATAGTAATCCCAAATCAAAGCACATGTGGCATCCTTCAATGGCTCGTGCTAATGGAACTAAAAATTCAAGCCCTGATGTAAATTGTGCTAATTGTCATGGCTATCATAAAATTGTTTCTCCTGGCGACCCTAGCTCACCAATGAATATTGCATATTCTACTGAATTTTGTGGCAAATGCCATGTCAATGAAAAAAAAGATCATATTCAGTCTGAACATTTCAGCCAGGCTAATGCTCATAATCCAAATTCGCCTAATTGCATTTTTTGTCATAAAAATCCTATTACTAAAGGTTGGAACGTTCAAACTTCAAAATTGAAAATAAACCAAGAAAGACTATGCCTTTCTTGCCATATTCATAATGCTTCGCTCGAAAGCCAATATTCGAAATCTTTAGTTAATTATGAAAATAGTGTTCATGGCAAAGCTATACTAAAAGGTAATCAAAATGCTGCTGTATGTGTCGATTGCCATGGTACTCATAAGCTCCAAAAAAGCACTAAACCTGATTCTTGGATTCATCAATTCAATGTTCCTAACGTATGCGGAAAGTGCCACGACAAAGTTAGTACCGAATATATGGCTTCTATTCATGGGCAAGCTCTCAAAAACAAGAATAAGGACGTTCCCGGATGTTCATATTGCCATGGAGAGCACAATGTGCAACAAGTTCCTGATGTGCCTCACGAAGTTTTTAGCAAAACCGGTATGAAATTTAATGTTATCGTCGATAATAAAATGGTATTCTGTGTTGCTTGCCATTCAGACGAAAAATTAATGAGTAAATACAAACTTGCTACAATCGAAAAAGCGCACCAATGGATTCCCAGCCAAAAAGTCCACTGGGAGACTGTTAGATGTGTGGATTGCCATTCATCTCACCAACCACCTAACTTGAGTCATAATATACTACCTCCTGATAGAACTGTGAAAAAATGCGAAGAATGCCATGCTATGAATTCTATATTAATGACTACTTTGTATAGACACGAAAAACAACTATCTAGAGAAAAATACGGCTTTATCAATGGTACTATTTTGAGCGATGCCTACGTAATAGGAACTACACGTAATGTATATCTCAATGCAATTAGCATTGGAATTTTCATACTTACTTTGGCTGGTATTTTCACACATGCTACTTTAAGATTCGTTTCATCACGCAAAAGGAGAAAATAATGAAGAAAATCTATCTCTATCCTCTTTGGCTTAGGATTTGGCATTGGTTTAATGCTCTTTTATTCTTCGTTTTAATTATTTCCGGCGTGAGTCTGCAATATTCTAATACTAGCTCTTTGCTTATGCCTTTCGAAATTGCAATGATTGCTCACAACGTTGCTGGTATTACTCTTTCTGTAGTATTTCTTTTTTATGTAGTTAATAATATTATTTCAAAAAATTATAAACAATATGTACCGAAAATTAAGAATGCTAACAAAGATCTGATTAAACAAGCAAGATACTATATTTATGGTATTTTTAAAGGCGAACCTCATCCATTTGATGTAGATGAAGAAAATAAATTCAATCCACTTCAAAGGATTACTTACTTCAGTATTATGTTTATCGGTGTTCCACTAATTATTATTACCGGTTGGCTATTAATGTTTCCAGAACTTGCTCCAGAACAGATTTTTGGAATGGGCGGTGTCTGGCCCATGGCTTTATTGCACATTACGACCGGTTTCTTTCTTTCTTTGTTTTTCATTGGTCATATTTATTTGGCTACTCATGGCGAAACCATTACTGCCAATTTTAAATCTATGATTAATGGCTGGCATCTTCATCATGTTCATTTAGATGAACATAATGAAACCGATAAAGCATCGGATGAGAATAAAGAAGAACCAATTAAACCCGGACTTACAGACTATGCAGAATAGATTATAATATTTTAATTAATAAAAAACCCAAAAGTCTTTTTACTTACTTTTGGGTTTTTTTTGAAATTTATTAGAAATATTACTTTTCTGCTTTGGCAGTTATGCTCAAGATTTCTGCACCGGATTCCTTGAATTGGTTCAATTCGTCTTCACTAAGATAATTCTTTAAAATTTCATCAGGTATAGTAATCACCTTAGTTTTCGGTACTGAAATATTAATAAAACCAGAATCGACAATAATCTTTAAATACTCATCATACTGCAAAGCACCAGCAACGCAACCGGTGTACATTGCAGCAGCATTTTGTATCTTTTCGGGCAACTCGCCTTTGATTACAATATCCGATACACAGAAATGCCCATTTGGCTTTAGCACTCTAAAAATTTCCGAAAATGCCTTCTTTTTGTCTGGCACTAGATTCAATACACAATTAGAAATCACAATATCAACAGATTGATTTTCAATAGGCATATCTTCAATATCACCTTTAATAAACTCAACGTTATCAAAACCTAATTTCTCTAAATTTCTATTAGCTTTTGCGAGCATTTCATCAGTAAAATCTAAACCGATTACTTTGCCGTTTTTTCCAACTATGCTGCGTGCAACAAATACGTCATTTCCGGCACCAGAGCCAAGATCTAACACAATATCCCCCATTTTAATTTCAGCAAATTCAGTTGGAATGCCACATCCCAAGCCCAAATCTGCGTCCTTTACATATCCGCCCTGCGAAGAATAGTCATCGCTCATAACGGTATAATCAAAAGTTTGGCTGTCTGAACCACAGCAAGAACAGCCACAATTTGTACTATCTTGAGCAATTTGAGAATATTTTTCTCTTACTACATCTTTTATTTTTAATTCCATTTTCTCTCCATAAAACAAATTAATATAAATAAATTACGAAATTTCCAAATTAATGTTTCTAATTTTCGATATTAATTAATAAATAATCATAGAAAAAAAATTTTAGCTAAAATATTCAAAACATACAAATAGCCAAGTAAACATCAAGTATTCAAACAGTTTATTCATATAGAAAAAGTGTTAATTTAAAGTATAACTCGTTAAATTTCTTGTTAAATACAAATAAAATTCATAAATAGCATATCTAAAATGTCCAAAAAGGAAATTTTAGGATTAAGAAAAAAAATAATGGAGATTTTATGTCGGAAATATCAATTTTAAAGGCTGAAAAGAGTCGGATTGACGGAATCAATTGGAATAATCTTGGATTTGGAGTTTATTTCTCAGATCACGTGTATGTATCCGATTATAAGGACGGCAAATGGGACGCAGGCAAAATCATACCCTACGGACCAATGGAATTCGAACCGACACTATGTACTTTGCACTATGGTCAGTCAATTTTCGAAGGTTTAAAAGCTTTCAGATCTGCAAAAGGCGGTATCAATATATTCCGTCCGGATATGAACGGCAAAAGATTAAATCATTCTGCGGCTAAGGTTTGCATTCCTGATTTCGATCTTGACCAATTTATTGAAGCATTGAAAGTATTAGTTAAACTTGATGAAAAATTCATCCCGACAGAACGCGGATGCTCTTTATATATTCGCCCTGTTGTTTTCGGCTCAGGTCAGTTCCTTGGCGTTCATGCATCAGACACTTATCGTCACGTTATAATTACTTCTCCGGTAGCTTCCTACTATCCGGAAGGTCTTAACCCAGTAAAAATTTTAGTCGAAAGTGAACACGTTCGTGCTGTGCGCGGTGGTTTGGGCTCTGCCAAAACAGCTGCTAATTATGCTGCTTCTTTATATGCAGGCACTGTTGCTAAGAAAAATGGTTTTGCTCAAGTTCTTTGGTTAGATGGCGTTACTCGTCATTTCGTCGATGAAGTTGGTGCTATGAATATCATGTTTGTTATCGACAACGAAATTATTACTCCTGCTTTAGATCAAGGTTCTATTCTCGCTGGTGTTACTCGCGATTCTGTTTTGACTTTGGCTCGCGATTGGGGTATGAAAGTTTCTGAACGTGCTGTTACAATCGACGAAATTCTCGAAGCATACAATAATGGCAAATTAAATGAAGCCTTTGGTACTGGTACTGCTGCTGTGATTTCGCCTGTTGGTGTATTGAGATATAAAGACCAAGATATGGTTCTTAACAATCAGCAAATTGGTCCTATTGCACAAAGATTATATGATACTATCACTGGCATTCAATACGGTGAAGTCGAAGATAAATTCGGTTGGAATATACATATCGACTAATCTTCTTTTGATATTAATAATAAAAAAAAAGCCACATTTTGTTGTGGCTTTTTTGCTTTAAATCTTAATCCTATTTAGAAATCATATCCTAATGATATTAAATATACCGGTTCGCTCCATCCATGATATAAGTTTTTCCAAGCCACATCTAGCTTCAATGGCAGTCCAAACACATTGGCTCTTGCTCCAACTCCCGAACTAACTAATAAATTATTAGGATAGAGTTTACCATCAGATTTCTTCTGGCTTATAATAAATTTTTCATCCCATAGTCCAGCTGCATCAACAAATACACAACCCATCATACCTTGGACAAATAGAGGCAATGGACCTAGCATTACTGCAGTCAAAAATGGAAATCTTAATTCTGCATTAGCTATAAAGAACTTCGATCCTTTGCGTTCGCCTACAGTCCATCCTCTAACAGGAGTTAAAAAGTTTTGCATGAACATGAAGTCTTGTGGCTCGTTTAGTGGCAATCTATCGCGTAATGTATAATTAATCCAATTATCTGTGCCGGCAACAAAAAAGGTTTGTTTATTCTGACCTAAACTTACCCCCGCTACACCACGTAATGCAAATCCTGTAAGATCCCATATTGGTATATATTGTCGAATATCAGTCATTGCTGTGAAAAATCCAACAGAAGAACTTGATGCAAATTTTGGAGAACCCATCAAACTCACATACATACGTGTGCCCATACTTGGAGCATATATACCACCCAATGCATTGTCTAATACAAACCTTAACTCTGGCATTATCAAAAATCTTGAGATGTCGGTTAAAGCGTCTGCACCCAAGTCGCCTTCGAGCGATACTCTGGAACCACCTGCAAAAGTTAAATTCAACTCAACTCTTTTAAATAAATCAAAAGCATAGCTTGAGCCAATTACTGCTCCATAATTTCTGAACCTATAATAACTATAAGCTCCGTTTCCACCCGCTAACTGAGTATATACCGATCTATTATAAAGTGAAAAACTATAATCAATAATTTTTGGTAAATACTCATAAGTAGCATAAATATGGCTATTTACAATATCATTGACTATATATAAACTTCCACCTATACGATGGTCGCCAAGCATATCACTGAAAAGCATTTGTGCAGCACCCTGCACTCCATAAAATGTAGAATAACCGGGATTTGCCATCAATAAATCTTGCGAAAATGTTACTTTATAATCCTTTTCGGCAAAACTCATATTTACATATCGTTCATACTTTTGGTCGTAGTTTTCTGTTTGTGCTTTTGGTTTTATATCTTTATTTGCTTGAACAAGTTGTTGTTGAGCAATATCTATTTCAAAATTACCAAAACCTTCGATTTTGCTATCATTAGTTTTTTCAGGCAAAGTTTCTTGAACAACGGTTTCACTGCCGGTTTGCTTTGATTTGAAGGTTGTTAGCGGAATTTCCTTTTTATCTTTCAATTCGAATGGGTTTTTCAACATAAAGATATCATAACCAGCATCATTTTGCGCTGTAAAAAGCAATTTGGAATTATCTTTTGCAAGTGATAATTGAGTAATTCCGGAAATTGAATTTGTCAATGTTTTCACTTGGTTTGAATTCAAATCTAATTCATATAAGTTGATTATACCATTTTTATCTGAAGTAAAAAGTAATTTTCCATCATCACTAGAAATTGCTAAGGATGTTTTTCTATTATTAGGGTCATTTGTAAGTCTTTTTATCGCTTTTGTATTTAAATCGATTGAATATATATCAGAAGCTTCGTAATTATGTTTCCAGATTTCAAAGCCTTTTGAATTAATATTCTTGTCTAATACATCATCTCTATCAGAAATAAATAATAATTTATCGGATTTGCTATTCCAAATCAAATAAACATCAGAAAAAATATCATTAGTAATATTTTCTAATTTTGCAGTTTGAATATCATAAACAAAAATATCGCTTTGCTCTCTAATAGAAGCAATAAATGCTAATTTTTTGCCATCAGGGCTCCATTGTACTGAAGAAATTGATTTTATTCCAAACTTCAATTTGTCGTAGTCACCAGTTTTAGCATCAACGATAAAAATAGCATCTTCACCGCCAGACTTAGCCGAAACAACCAATTTCTTGCCATCAGGGCTCCAGGATATACCGGGGGTAAGGAAATTCAAATCCTCGAAGTCCATTTGCCTTAAAGAACCAACCAACTTTTCTGGTTCTTCTTTTTTGTGAAGATATTGTATATAAATATTAAACAGTCCATCTCTATCTGATATATAAGCCATTTTTTCGCCATCGGGCGAAATAGCAGGCGAAGAGTTATAGAAATTGCCAATTTCTTTTCTATTAGTGATTTTTGTAGAAAAGTCTGCTGGATCTTCGAAAATTTTCAAATCGGGCCAATACATTTTCTTAATATCTTTGACCCACATATCCGAAAATTCGTCAAGTTTCATATTAAAAGTAGAAACAAATGCTCTTTCTACATTTTTATAAATACGTATTCTCTGAATTAAGTCAGTTACTTTATCTTTACCAAATTTATCTGAAATATACCAAAAGAGAGTTTGTCCACCACGATAAGCCAAATAATTATCGAGAGATTTAATATTGGGTAGCAATTCACTAATTGTAAGATCTCTCATATACATATCATTTTCGATATTCATACCGCTTTGACTTTCATATTCAGCCATTCCTTCGGCTACCCAAATCGGAAACATAAAATTTCCATAAATAACCGATTGTATCGAGCCACCGAAAAACATATCATTCATTACAGCAT
>JAUQWR010000842.1 GCA_030835065.1 Candidatus Kapaibacterium sp. | reverse complement strand
ATTTACTATATTAATAAAATCATTAGCCATCTGTGCAGCTCTTTTAGGATCTGTATCTGTTATTGTTACAGTATAATTTCCTTCGCGCTCTACTCCAGCCTCAATATTTTCTTCTAATGCTGCATATAATTCGCTTCTATTGCTTAGAGGTATATTATAAATTTTGTCTAGATTATACTTTTTGATCAAACTATCTCTAATACTTCGGCTTTGCAAAATCACTTGAAAAGAATAACCATCATCCTTTCCTCCGACTTTTGCAAGTCCTATATCTTTCAATGTTGATGAAATTGAACCCATTGCAGACTCTATACCACCTTGACCGGATTGAGGTGGAACGGCATTGACTGTTGCCGAATACCAATTGGGCATATTAAAAGCAATAATTCCTGAAATGATCATTGAACCAATTACTGATATCAAAACATACCATTTGTTTTTTAGTACGATTGCAAATAAGTATGCTCCATCGAATTCTTGTTTTTGATTATCCATCTATACCTCTTATCTTACTTCTGCACCAGCAGGAAAATCTTGTTTTTCGGGTGTTACAAAACATAATTTACCATCATCAGTACTTGCAGCCAACATCATGCCCTGCGACTCTTCGCCCCTTAACTTTGCAGGCTGAAGATTAGCTACTACTACAATTGTTTTTCCAATTAGTTCTTCAGGAGCATAATGTTCAGCTACTCCTGCAATAATTTGTCTTTTTTCTTTTCCGAGATCTAATTGCAATTTCAATAATTTTTTTGATTTTGCTACCTTTTCTGCATGAATTACTTTTGCTGTACGCAATTTTACTTTCATTACGTCTTCGTAGCTAATGTATTCTTCTTTTGGTTTTGCAGATTCTTCTTCGAAACTACCCAATTTTTCAATTTGAGCTTTGATTACATCATCTTCTACTTTATTGAAAATAATCGAAGGCTGCATTACTTTGGTTGCTTCTTCGATTGTGGGGTATGCTGCAAAATTCCAATTGTTTGCTTCTTTGTTTTTATAATCCACCGCACCAGTAAGCACAGGCATATCAAAAAGCATTTGAATGCGTTTGCTTGCAAATGGCGTGATTGGAGCAAATAATATAGATAATGAATGAACTAATTGCACACACACAAACAATGATTTTGCGCATTGTTCCGGATTTTCGTTAATGGATTTCCATGGAGCTTCGTCGTTGAAATATTTGTTTGCTGCTCTTGCTACATTCATAATCTCTGTTACTGCATCTCTAAATCTGAATTTTCGGAATGCACTTGAAGACTCTTTGACTCCTTTCCATAATGAACAAATCAAAAGAAAGTCGTTTTCATTCATATTTCTTTTTAATTTTTCCGTAACAGATGCAAAAAGCTCTTCATAATCTTTTATTTCTGTGGATTCAAAATAATCAATTAAATTATTCCAATCTCCAGGCAAAAACTTATATGCTTCGCTTAAAGTAGGCACTTTCCCATTGAAATTTTTAAACATAAACTGCATGGCTCTATTTACAAAATTGCCAAATATTGCAGCTAATTCGTTATTGTTCCTTGCCTGAAAATCTTTCCAAGTGAAATCTGCATCTTTAGTTTCAGGAAAACTCATCGCTAATGCATACCTCAATGCGTCTATATAATGTGATTCAGGAAAATCTTTTAAAAAGTCTTTCAAGTCTATACTCCAATTTCTGGATTTAGAGAATTTCTGACCTTCAAGATTTAAAAATTCATTAGCAGGCACATTGTCAGGAAGCAGATAGCCACCTTTAGCATGAAGCATAGCAGGAAAAATTAATGTGTGAAACACAATATTATCCTTGCCAATAAAAGCAATGTATCTTGTATTTTCGTCTTGCCACCATTTTTTCCAATCTTCTTTTTTGGCTAATCCATTAGTAGCAAGTTCGTTCATCAATTCTTTTGTCATCGAAATATAGCCTAGCACAGCATCAAACCAAACATAAAGCACTTTGCCTTTGGCTTTGTCTTTGTCTATACCGGGAATTTTATCAATTTTGACTCCCCAAGAAAGATCGCGTGTAATCGCTCTTTCGGTCAAGCCTTGTTTTAGCCAGCTTCTGCTCTGCTGCACTACATTATCTTTCCATTCTTTGCTGTGGCTTTCTATATAATTTTCCAAAAATTCTTGAAATTTATTGAATTGCATATACCAATGAGTGGTTTTTTTAACTATTGGAGTATCGCCACTAACAATACTTTTGGGATTTTTAAGTTCAATTTGATTATAATAAGCACCGCATTTGTCGCATTGATCGCCACGTGCTTTGTCGTACGAACAATTTGGGCATTCACCTTCAACATATCTATCAGGAAGGAACATGCCGGCTTTATTATCATAGAACTGTTCTTCTTCTTTTTCGAGCAGATATCCTTTAGCCAAAAGATCTGCAAAAAATTCTTTAGCAGTATCATGATGAATATCATGTGAAGTACGGGAATAAATATCAAAACTCATCCCGAATTTTTGGAATGCTGAATGGTTGGCACTGTGATATTTATCAATAATATCTTTAGGTGTAGAATTTTCTTTTTCAGCAGAAATATTAATAGCAACACCATGCTCATCAGAACCACAAACATAAATAATATCCTCGCCCGAAAGCCTCAAAAATCTGGCATACATATCTGCGGGCAAGTATGCACCGGCACAATGTCCTAAATGTATATAACCGTTGGCATACGGCAATGCGGATGTAATTAAAGTTCTATTCATTCAATTCCTTAAATCCAAAAATTTCAAATGATACGAAAACAAATATATGCAATTATCAGAAATTTTTAATCTTAAATATTATTCTTTATTTAATCTTATTAATTTTAAAATAATTAACATTAAAAATCTTCATTTCATAATTGTGATTGGCAACGATATTAAAGGCAGGCATATGGATTCTGGTAATTTTTCCTACGAAGAATTATCTATAAAGCTCAAGGAAGCCGAAGAGAAAATTGCTTTTTTAGACAAAGAATTAAGCAATAAAATTAATACTGAAAACAAAATGATAGAAGGATTTTTTTCTTTCTTCAACTCCATTTCGCATTGCTCACTTTTGGTAGACACCAAGGGTGTTATTCTAACAGCTAATTATGCAATGCTTAATTTAATTAATTACTCAAGCTTCGATATTATTGGAAAGCCTATTTCTAATTTTATTCAATTTAAAGATAATTCTTTTCTTCTTGATGATTTCATCAACAATTCGCATTCTCGTTTTGTTGAAAAAGAAGCTATTACTTTCTTAAATTCTCATATAGATTCTAAAATCACACTAATCAAAGGCGAGTGGAATTCACAAGAATCTCTGATTATTGTTTGCAAACCTTCAAATATTTTCCCTGATGAAAATTTTCTCTATAAAGATGCTTTTTATAAAAGCCCTGTGCCGAAGCTAATTCTTTCTAATTCTGACAAAAAAATTCTTGCTGCAA
>JAUQWR010000841.1 GCA_030835065.1 Candidatus Kapaibacterium sp. | reverse complement strand
GCTAATAAATTATTTGAAGTCGGTCAATTCAGAAGAATTTTTCAAAAAGAATGCCGAAGACAAAGACAAATGGCGTATTTGCGGATTATCGCCAATATATTCGATGCTGAAAATATTAGATGCTCAAAAAGGCGAGTTTTTGTCTTATGCTCAATGGAACGAAAAAGAGACTGAGTCTGCTGTTACTTTTGCAGCAATGTCTTTCGAATAATAATATTTGAATTATTTTAATGAATTAAGGGCAGCCCAATTTTGGCTGCCCTTTTTATTTAATTTTATTTGTTTATTATAAATTGCGAAGTGCCCGAAAGCTTAGAATTGCAATAAACATTGATTAAATATACACCTGAATTTAATTTTTCAATATTAATAAAGTCATCCATTTTATAATTATCAATATTTAAAACAATTTGTCCTAAAGAATTAATAATTTCAATTCGAGAATCAGCTAAATCGCTTGAAATTTTAATAAATGAACTGGAAGGATTAGGATAAATACGAATATTATTGTTGTTTGTATTATCTGCTACACTCAATGTACCATTAATCCATGCACATGCTTTTTCTCTTACATTATCTTTACCCATTGCTAAGGATTCTTTAGTAAACCACATTGGAAAATCAACCGGATGCTCGAGATGTGAAAGAAATACATCTGGGTGCTCAGGCTCGTAGAAAGTACCATCTTGATAAGTACCGAAATAACCATCAAAATTAAGTTCAATTCCGGCAATAGCACCAAAAGCACCTGCAGTAGGTTCTCCAAACATTTTCAAGTTGGGCAGGTGTTTATATAAAAGAGGCATAATATCGCCGGCACTTATAGCATTTGGTCCAACGAGCATAGCAATTGGAAATTCATAGAAATGAGGATCTGAGTCGAAAATATTATATCCTTGAGCCCATTCGGGATGAACAGTCATTTCCCAATAATCATTTGGATTTTCTCTTAAGGCAATAGAAGTCCAATTGAATGCATGGTCATCGGCAAGGTATGTATAAGCTTTGTCGTAAGTTAAAATAGAGCCACCCATGTT
>JAUQWR010000840.1 GCA_030835065.1 Candidatus Kapaibacterium sp. | reverse complement strand
GCTTATAAAGACGATTTAGGGAACTGGAATACGATTGTAAATCTAGAAGAACTTAATTCACCTGGAAATGAAATTACTCCATTTTTTGCTAATGATTCTCTTATATTTTTTGCTTCGGATGGATTGGGTGGTCCCGGTGGTTATGATATTTATTATTCAGAAAAAATTGATGAAATGTGGCAAAATCCTTTACCTTTGATCGGAGTAAACTCTGAATATAATGAGTCGGATTTTATAATGATATCTAATAATAGAGGTGTTTTTGCTTCTGATAGAAGAGGTGGAGCAGGAAATTATGATTTGTATCAAACAAGTAGAGTTAAAAACAATAATATAAAAATCAATAATGAAGATCCTGAAATTGATTTGAAATCTTTTGTTCAAAATGTCAGAATTAAACTTAAACGTGACCTTACGGATTACTACCCAAGTTTTGATATTTATTGTGACGAATCAGGTAATATACTCAACGGCACCTTTCCTATTACCGACAATTCAATTGCCTCAGATTTTATTGCTGACCTAAGCTCATGCTTTAAGTTTTCTCTTAATCATTTTATAGATTATTCTAAAGAGAACAACAAAATATTGAAATTTGTTGTTTACGAAGGAAATTTGGCTCAATCTATAAAATCTAAATTGAATGAAATGTATGCTACTGTAATAGGTTCAGATAAGATAATTAATGATAACAATCAAATTAAAAAGTTGAATGAAAGAATTTTTGTTTGTGGCAAAGTAATTTTAGAAGATTCAAAAGAAATATCAGCCTTGCCATTCAGCTTAAGCAATTTCGAAATTGAACCACACTCGATTGAGTTAATGACAGACAGCCGTCCGCAAAATGTAATTGAAAAATGGCGGTATAATATTAGAGTAAATAACTCTAATGTTGATTTTATTGATACTAATGCTGCTAAAATTAGTTTTAACCTTTATGAATATTCCAAGGATTTGTTCAAAGCTGATTCTATTATTCTTACTGCGAATGGTTTTTATAAAAATAAATCATTCGAAAAACAAATTCAGATAGATGTGAGTTATTCAGAATCAAAAATGACAAAAATATATGATTTAAATGAGCAAAAATACTTTAAAGTATTTATTCACTCATCTCAAAATACATCAATTGATGCTCCAGTATTAGAAAATTTGAATAAGAATCTTAGTAAGATTAGTACAGTAATAAAACAAATCGATTATATATATTATAATGATAAAATGCTTGCTAATGCCGAAAATTTAAAAAATTCTCTAAATAAATTTAATCCAAATTATTCCAAGAAGAATAATATAATCAAATCTGATAATGCTTCGCAAGAAGTAATTGATAAATTCATATTTGATAATATTATCGAAATTAGAATATTCATAAAATAATAATATTTATTTCTAATTATTGTAAATTACTAATAATGTTAGTAATTTGCTTGTCTTGTTTTTGCAAAATTGAAAAAAGAGTTTATAAATGACTAAGAATGGTAAAGAAGTCAAAAAAAAGAAAAATAGATTGTTGAAATCAGTAGTTACAATTGGAATAGTGCTTGCAGTAATATGGTTATTTTCGTCAATGTTTTTCAAAGAGAGTGCACATTCTGCGGCAGGCTCAATGAAACCGGCAACAGTAAAAGACAGTGCAGGAAACACAAGTTTTAGCGAAGATTTTATCAAATCAGTTGTATCTATAGAAGATTCAAGCGACCAATTTATTAGAGTAAGCGATGAATCAGGATTGAATGTGGCAGTAGATCCGGTTGCAGGAGCAGAAGCAAAGAGAATATTTACCGGAAGAAGAATCAATATTGCTATTACAGGTGTAGATTCGAGATTGGGTGCAGCAACCCGACATGCAGATGCAAATCATGTGATTTCGATATTGATAGATTCAGGCAAAATCGAAATTACCTCTATTCCTCGGGATACACCAGCAGATGCCGGATTTAATGATACTACTGGACAGAATAAGCTTACAATTGTTCGTGCTGTAAAGGGTAGAGATGCTTATTTGAAAGAATTAGCCAGAATTGCAAAATTAGATAAGATACATTACTTTGTGGAATTTGGTTTTTCGCAAGCAATGGGAATTCTGGAATTGTTGGGTTATAAAGATGCTCAATCTACTCTCCAAGTGTTGCGCTCTCGCAAAGGTTTAGGCGGAGACGACTATCAGAGAAGTTATAATCAGGGACAATTTATGCGACAAGCGATTTTAACTCATTTCAACAAACTAGATGGTCCTTTTGGCGGAATTTTAATGCATGGCGGCTTGGCTTTTGTTGAATCTAATATTAATTATGATATTGCAAAAAATATTACTGAACAATTGGCTAAACATGGTTTTCCTCATAATTCAGGTGATATTTCAATTTTCGTACGCCCTGCAATTCCTATAAAATTTAAAGTTTATGATTTTACTGATAAAGAAATTATTAAAAAACTTAGTAAGAGAATTGAAGATTTTAATACTGAAAGAACAGAACAAGGAGTTGATGCTCCACAACCAAAATTAGATGTAGCCTCGGTATTAAATAATGCTTTGAGCAGAGCTGCTGCTGATACAGCAAAAAATCCTGCTCGTGCTATTAAAACTCTTTCGGTTTACTTCGATCAAAGAGCCTGGTGCCAAGTAAAAGACTTGAAACAAAGAGCAAAAATTAGAGATGGTTTTGAAGCGATATTGACTAAATCCTATGAAAAAAGAAAACAAACTGAAAAAGTTCAACAAGTAAAATATATTATACAATCTGAAAAGAAAGTTTTTGAAACTAATAATCAGTAATTAATTAATAAATGAAAAAAATACTATTGTCCCGACATGCAAAGTCCAGCTGGGATAATCCTGAATGGACTGATATTGAGCGTCCATTAAACGAAAGAGGATTGAGGGATGCACTAAAAATGTCGTCTGTTGTTGCTAATTTGCTCGATAAAAAGCCTGATTTAATTGTTTCAAGTCCGGCATTAAGAGCATATACAACTTGTAAGTATTATGCAGATGCCTTTAAGTATCCACAAGAAAATATTCGAAAAGATATTAATATTTTTGAGCGTGGCCCTAAATATGTTGTGTCTTTGCTCCAATCTATGGATGACCAATATGATTTTGTTGCATTATTTGGACATAATCCCGATATGACGTCTCTTTTTGCATATTTTACCGGCGATTATGTGGCTAATATTCCTACTGGCGGAGTTTTCTGTGTTGAGTTTGATATTGAATCTTGGAAGGATATAGATAAAGTTAATGGAAATTTAATATTCTTTGAATATCCCAAAAAGCATTTTCCTAAGGATAGGTTCGAGTTTGATTAAATTAAAAATGGGGTTGATTCAGATTTAGAACCAACCCCATTTTTAATTTTGTATAATAGTTTATACTACTGTTGCTTTTACTTCAAATTCAGGAGGATCCTGAATTAATTTCTTAACAGCACAATAATTAGCAGCATTTATCACGGCTTCATGATATTTTTCAGGAAAATCTGCCGGAACCTTGATATCTAATACGATTTTACCAATCTTACCTTTCATCTGATCGTACATAATATTCTGTTCGATTTCAATTCCTTCTGCCGATATTCCACGACTATCGCAAAAACCTTTTACGTAAATACCGGCACATGTGCCAAGAGAAGCAAGAAACAACTCGAATGGAGATGGTGCACTACCTTCGCCTCCGCCTTGTATTGGCTGATCTGTATATACTGTAAAGCCATTCAATTCGGCGTTTATCTTTTTGTTGCCTGCAAATACTATTCTAATTGACATTTTAATTAATCCTTATTTTTAAAATTATATTACTGTATAGTAATATAGAAGTATTAATTTTCAATTTATTTTATTTATTGATCAGAAGTTTTTCTGTAATCAATAAATCTTGGGATCTATAAACCAAAATGTAGACACCGGAAGAAATATCGTTGAGATTGAATTGCTTTGAGTAATCGCCAGGAATATGCATACCGCCAACAATTTGCTTGATTTCTTCGCCATTAACATCATATAATGAGATGCTTGTATTTGCATCAACAATGACTCTATAATTAATTTCGATAGAATTTTGCTTATAGACAAGTTTCATTACAGCGGATTTGCCTATGCCTAATAATCGTTTGTCGAGATTACATCCACCTTCGAGTTCAAATTCACCTTCGTTGGTGCTTAGTATATAATTTTCTGAGCTTTCGATAATAGGGTTGGCTATTTTCAGGTTGGTTTTCAAATTATCGCCGAGTAACGCTGTAAATAGGGCAGTGCCCAACACATCTTCGTTAAGTTTTGTAGCATCAGCAATATTGAACTTGATTTCAGAAACACCAGCCGAAACTTCATTGATACTAATGCTGGAAATGCCTGGATTTGCGGAAGAAACTTTGGCAGCTTTAGGATAAAGCATTGAGGCATTATATTTGATATCAAACTTGATGCTCTTTATATCAGTGTTACGCATAATGTTTAAATCTGAAGCTTTTAGTGATAGATCGAATTTTGCTTCTTTACCAATTTCGCCTTTAACTGTTGCACTTGGGAATAACACTTGAATATTTAATGTTTTTTGTTTATCCTTTGTTGCAGCAACTAATGTAATAACTTCGCTGAGATCGCATGGTTCTGCTATTTCCAATTTAATATCCATACTATCTTTGGAAGCTTCGATTGATTGATTATATTCAATTATCAAATCTACATTCTTTCCGGATTGCAAAACAAAAGGCAAAGTAGGTTGAATAATTTTGAACGGTAATGCAATGCCGCTTATTCCAGCTAATTTAATATCGACAGTTGAGTTATTTGTTATTGTAATAGACTTGTTAATTGGATTGTTTGCCACAACTGTTCCAAAGTCCAGTTTTTTAGGTGAATTAATTGAATAATCTAGTTTAGCGCTTACTCTTTTACCTTTTACTTCCAGACTCATTTCAGTATTGCAAGGCTCGATAACAAACTTGATTGTAGAATTATAATTTGTAGATCCATCAGCCAAAAGTGTTACAATAAGGTTGTTGATTTCACTTAAATTATCACCGGGTTTTAGATTTACTTTCATATTACTTGGAATAGTAATAGATTTTACTTTTGATTCAGAATTTGCATTCTTAATATTTAGATTAAGATTTAAAGAAACATCATTTGATTGCTTACAATCGAATATTGTTCCGAAATCAAGTGTATCTTTGCTAAACGAATAGAAATAGCCCTTGTGAGTACTTTTGAAGTTGATTGTCATATTTGTATCGCAAGGAGATAGTTTCATTACTAAGTCAAAATCTTCAGACTCATTTTTTGGAGAATAAGTAAATTTGATTGAATCAATCATTCCGGGCTGAATAGTCAATGGCAGATTTTTGATTAGTACTCTATTATCATTATTTGCTGATGTAATATCAATCGCTTCAGGACTATCGTTTTTAACTATAAGAATTGAATCTTTATCGTTTGTGCATCTATCCATATCACCAAAGTTTAGAGTAGAAGCAAATTCAAATCGCAATTGATAGTTGTTGCCTAATATGAGTACTTTTGCTGAATCAAGTTTAGGAGTTGCAGATTTTGCTGTAAACCTAAACACTAATGTATCTGAATATTGACCGACAGTTTGTTGATCAAAAATAACAGTAAGCGAATTTGATTCGCCTGATTTCATGTTTTTCTTGAAATTAGTCAAATCCAATTTGAAGTTATTTTTTCTTAAAATCGGATCTTGAAGGTCGATATCATATTGAGAAAGAACTGTGAAATCGAGCTTAGCAGTACGAGACAATTCACAATGTGGTTTTAGGATTGATAAAGTATCTTGTACTTGCATAAAAGCGCCTTCGCTTTGTTTTAAAGCCATAAGATTGATAATCTTAGTTTGACCGCAAGCTGATATAATAATCATTTTACCGGATAATTTACCGGGTTGAGTCAATGTAGCTTTAATTTTTAAAGTGATTGATTTCCTGGCAGGAACAACAATTGGATATGTTTTAGGGCTATCAATAGAAAATCCGCTAGAAATAAGAATTGAATCCTTTGGAATTGTAAGATCATAATCAGCATTATTTGTAATTACTAAGTCTTCAATTTTATCGTTTTCTGTTAATAATAGAACAAAATTCAAACCACTTTTGTCAGTTGCAAAGTTAATATCATTAGCTACAACAGTTACATAATAGGAAGTATCCACGCAAAGATTTAAATTGCTTACAACAAGGAAATATGTTCCAGATTCTGTAACGTTGAGTTTATATGGGTCGGCAGTTGCTATTTTTTTATTATCTTTATACCAGTCTTGAGTATAATCTGAACTAAAGCTGCCGCCATTACCAAATAATTTTAAAGTATCGCCTTTGCAGATATAGAAAGTAGTGTTTTTAGTAATATCATAGTTTACACCATTGAAAATTCTTTGAATTTGAGTGTTTGGTGGATCAATGGCAGTAACAGTTATTTCGTTAGAATAGTAAACACAGCCATTTGGATCAGATATTTTTAATTTATATTTATGAATACCTTTGCTTACTCTTACTTTTAGAGTGTCTGATTTGTCTTGAGAATGAACAGCACCGTTGATTTGCCATTCATAAGTATAGTTGTTGTTTTTTGCTAAGTTGGAAATGATAAGTATTATATCGTCAGTACAAATTTTGTCTTTACCACCATCGATAGTGATTTTGAAGTTGGACGGAGTACTTTTTTGAGTTTCGACTTGAGCAAAAACAGATTCGTTATAAGAACGACCACGACCTTTTAAAGGATTTATGTCGATATTGTTATAGTCAATACTTTTAGTATATCTAAAAGAAAATATTCTATAAACATAAGAAGTATCGCAAGAGGGATTAGCATCAGTAAAAGTAGTATTTGTATTGCCTTCGTTTACGCCAACAACTTTTGTAACAGAATTGATATAATCACCTGCATTATACCATTTTCCATCTTCAGGAACAGCCATAGCAGTAATATTATCTTTTGGTGCTCTTAAAACTATATAGCCTTGAGTATTATCAGCCGGATAGACATCATTTGCTTGAGACCAAGAAATATTAACACCACTCTTAGAAATGGATTCAATTTTGGCACTAGGCGCAGCCCAATCAGGTTGGCGGAGAGCACGCCAAAATAGTTGATTGACATTTTGCTGATCGGGACGGTTGCCATTGCCTTGATTAGCAGTTCCATAAGTGCCACTTCCGGTAGCAGCAGACCAAGTAGTTCCCAATCCTTGATTATATCCTGAAATATCTCCTGCCCAAACTCTAACAGCTAATACAGAAGTAAAATTATCAGCATGAATAGACTTTGGAGAAGAAAGAGTATCTTGCAATGTAAGAGGTGGCAAATCGGTATGCCCCAAGGCATGATGGTGTTTGCCATTATTATCCAAAATTTCAATCACATCCCATTGCTGATTGATATTGAGAGCATTAGTATTCCAATCAAGGGCGCTAGGCTCGAGGTATTGAGTGAAATAAGTAGTATTTTGGGCTTGTATATTGATAAATCCATCTTTAGGATCTTCATCGAGAGCTAAAATGCCACGGGTATCAATAACGATTACAGTGCCTTTGCGCAAGTGCTTCCAAAGAGGAACATCTTTGAATATAACACCTCCACTCCAATTTTGAGTAGATGAGTTATCTCTAATCTTAAACCCGCTTATATCTATATTGTCTTGCACGACAAGCAGCTCAATCCATTCGCCTACAGTCGATCCAGGCACGTTATTATATTCGCTTACAACAATTTTTTGACTGAAAGCAGCAGCAGTCAATGCTATAAAGCCGAAAAACAAGACTATAAATCTCTTCATAAAACATTTTTAAAAATGATACTAATAATTCAAGTAAATATATTGAAAATTAGGGATTTTTTATAAGA
>JAUQWR010000839.1 GCA_030835065.1 Candidatus Kapaibacterium sp. | reverse complement strand
GTGGGGAAATCGTAACTTTTAGTCATACCACATAAATAAAATTCAAATTTTTCATTGTAATCAAAATCATAAGAAAAATCGTAACTCTTCCCACCTATATAAGAACTTGTTAAAAACGAACCATCAGAATTAAAAATAACGAAATAAGCATCATATTCTCCCAGGCTATTTTTATTTTGAAAATAGTCTTTTCCAATTGGCAAATCAATACTACTAGTTCTTCCTGATAAAATAATTTTACCATATTTAGCAAAAATTCCTCCTCCCTGATCATTAATAACATCCTCACCTTCATTTTCTGAACCACCAAAATAAGTAGTCCATAAAAGTTTGCCATTTGGATTAAACTTTGCTATCATGGCATCCACACTACCTTTTAAATTTCTTTGAAAAGAATACTGATTCGTTGGTAAATCATTGCTCAAAGTTAAACCACCTAAAACTAAATTATCATTTTCATCTACAGCAATATTACTACCGAAATCATTTTGGGAACCTCCAAAAATAATAGACCATTCTATATGTAAGGAATCATTTAACTTTACTATGAAGGCATCTCTATCCTGAACAATTTGTTTTTCTGAATTTTTCGAAATCAAATAATCACTACTTAAAGTATAACCAGAAAAATAAACATTATCTTTAGAATCAATACATAATCCTTCAATAATATCATCTTGATTAAACGGCCACAATGAGGATAAAATCACAATATTATTAGTATCAATTTTCATAAAAAAACCATCATAAAAATTACTTGTTTTTTTATAAATTGCATTACTAGTAATTGGGAAATCTCCATGTGTTCTACCAACAATCCATGCTTCATTTTTACTATTTGTTCTTATGTCTGCAACAGCATTATATCCTGTCCCACCTGCATAAGTGGAATATAAAATTTTCCCATCTTTATCAAATTTCACAATTGTAGCATCAGATGAACCACTTGAAAAATATTTTTGAAAAGCATCTTTAGTAATTGGATAATCATACCCATTAGTTTCACCTCCAAACCAATAATTATTGTTTTTATCAACTGCAATTACACAGCAATTATCTTCCTTGCTGGAGCCAAGATAAGTCATCCAAATAATTCGTCCATCCGGCTTCATTTTCATTACGTAACAATCTTTGTTACCAATTAGATTACGGCTTAAAGCACCATTAGTTGTTGGAAGATTATCACTTAAAGTTATACCAGTTATTACGATATTATTGTCATTATCAATCCTAATTGATCTTGCCACATCTAAATTGACGCCTCCGAAAAATGTAGACCATTCTGGATTATTCAAATTACCTAATATTTGATCTGATTTCTTTTTAGTCTCATTATTATATGATTGTAGCAAATCTGCAAACAAAATACTTTTACCGAAATGATCTTTCAATACAATCGTATTATTATAATTGATAATTTGATCTTTAGAAAAATTAAGATGTAAACTATTTTTATTCTTAAATTGGATTTCGATATCATAATATGCATACTCAATATTATTTTTATTTATTTCACTACCTTTATAATTATTAATAGGAAATTTTGCTTTATTAAAGCATTTAATTTGATCAATTTCAGAATTTTCAAAAAAATAGTCATTTCTTATAATTGAATCTTTATAGGTATCTACTATAATCAACCTATCCTTACAAAAAAGCAAATCAAAACTCGACAAATTGATAAAAGCGACAACATTCGAATCTGTATAAAACATACAATTGTTATTATACAAAAACAGATTATTAAGAGCAATACAGGAATATAATGGTATTACTGCAAGTATTAAACCTAGGATAAAGGCCTTTTTCATATAACACTTTCAAATAATTGTTTGATAATATAAAAATTACTATTATTTTGGCAAAAAACAAAATATTTTATTGGTATAATATGAAATTTTTTATTACATCTGAAATTGGTATTGAATATAAAAATGAATTAGAAAGTTTACTTTTTTTTAATGATGAACAATCTAAGTTTCAACAAGCGATTGTTGAATCAATTAATCAATTTGGTTTACCTCAAATCAAAGAAAATCAAGATAAACTTAAGGTATATATACACAAATTAGATGTTCAAACATTATTTGCATTCAACAACAACAAGTTAGCAGGTATAATGATTTTTTATAGAGATTCAATAGAAAACATTACTTTAATTCATATAGCAGTTAGTAATGAATTTACTGTATCAAATGATGACAATGATTATTGCTTAACTTTCCAATTATTAGATAAATTAACAGAGATTGCAAAAAAAATTAAATTTATCAAGACTATTACAATTTATTACAATAATAAAGTTAAAAAAATTAATGTTTGATAGGTTATTGAATGTTGAAATTAAAACAAGATTTGAAGAAATATTATAATAATTATTTGAATAAGAAGACTAAGGCTCGTATTGCAAAATTAATACAAGTTGATGAAATTCATTTTGAAAAAATTTTGATGGACATCCTCGGATTAAAAAAAGGTGACAATATATTTATACACAGTTCACTTGCAAATATTAATCTTTCTTTCCCAAGTTATAATCTTTTGAAAATCATTAGAAATGTTATTGGTAATGACGCAAATATGTTGTTTCCAACATATCCCAAAATTAGTTCTTATAAATTCCTGTTATCAAACGAGATATTTGACGTAAAAAAAACACCTACATATACAGGATTATTAAATGAATATGCTAGAAGAGATAAAAATGCAATCAGATCCTTACACCCAACAAAATCAGTTGTAGGTCTCGGACCTGATTCAACATATTTATTAAATGAACATCATCTATCAATTTATCCTTACGATTATGAAAGTCCATATTTCAAAATTTCAAAATTAAATTTCAAAGTTCTTGGTTTAGGTGTTAAAAGTGATTATTTATCAGCAGTGCATTCTGTTGAAGATACTATGAAAGAAAAATATCCTGTCAATCCTTATCACGATCAAATCTTTGATGCAAAATGCATTGATTATAAAGGGAATACGGTTATTGTCAAAACTTTAGCACATAATCTAAAAA
>JAUQWR010000838.1 GCA_030835065.1 Candidatus Kapaibacterium sp. | reverse complement strand
TATTGTGGTTGCTATTCTGTTCATCTTTTGACCCATTGGGCAATAGAAGCTATCTTGTTTTTGATTATAGTAGTAATATTCTGATTTGCTTATATCCTTCAACCATTTCTTCTTCTGTTCTTTATGGAAGTTATTATATTTTTTTGAAATTAAATGATTAAAACCATTTTTTAATAATAAAAAAGAAGCAGTCCTTTTGGGACTGCCTCTTATTGAATAATTTTAATTATTTGATCAGTTAAACGAACCGCTCGAATAGCTTTGAGACATTTTTTTGCGAGCTCTCAAAACTGCCCTGATTATAAGCACAATAATAGCAAGTACAAATAATGCTACGATGAGTTTAAAGAATGAGAATGTTGGTGGATAAACATCCACAGTACCATCCGAATTATATACGTAAGCAGGTCTTGAATAATAGAAAGCTGGATGGAAAGGCATAGCCCACATCCAAGAAGTTTGCCCCATCATGTAGCCATGCATAAGACCCGAGCTATAACCACCATAATCATTCATGCGGTAATTTGAATATCCACCTGCATCATTTTTATATGATTGGTTTACTACACGTCTTGGTGTACCATATTTTGCCTGAGCCTGTTGGCGAGACATACTAGTGCCGCCAAAGCTAGATCTGCCATCCTTCGAAAAAAGCGAACTCGACTTGCGAGACGAACCAAAAGAGGAACTGGGTCTCGAGCTTTGAGTTGATTTTGGAGCTGAAAAAGAGCGAGAAGATTTGAAACTACTTCTACTTCCTCCACGACTTCCACCAAAACTACCACCACGGCGAGCTTCAGCAAAATCTGGCAAAAGGAAAATCATTAACGCAAATACAGCAAGGAAAACTCCAAAAAACCTTCTTATGTTATTATCATTTTTCATTAAAACACACTCTCATTTGTAAACGATCCATCTTCATTCCTAAATGTTATTTCAGCTTTTAATTCCGGGTGATCTGGAATCTTTGTTTTTCTTGAAAACAATGCCTTCAAACCACCAGATTGATTTTCAACAGCTTTTATATGTACAAACAAACTAACGATCCCGTCCATATATTCTTCATTTACATAGACAGCAGCATCGTCTATAGTACCAGAACTTTCAACAGTCAGTTTTTGAAAAAATTCAGCTTCATCTTCAGTGAAACTAGGATCAACAAATTTGGCATTTTCTAAGTATTCACTAAATATCTGTTTGTTGTATATTTGTCCATTAGTACCTTCGTACTGAATAATAGCATCAAAAGTACCTTCTTCGTCTATATTTAAGAAAACTTCCTTGATACCGCCAAGCTGCTTACCGTTATAATAGACAGCAGTGGATTCAATTCTGCCGTCGCCTTCAATTGCAAATGTTGCCATCTCTACTATCGAATATTTAACAATAAATTTTACTTAATATAATAAAAAAAACGCAAAATACGTACAAAAAGTGTACATTTATTTATACGATTTAATATGGAAAAAGTTATAATTAGACAGACAACTAATTTTTATTAAAAAATGCGAGGAGAAACATAACGCAAAAAAACGGAATAATCACTGTTCAAAAAGATATTTTGGCTATAATAAAATATTTACTATATTTGCAACAGCCGGTACTGCCAGAACTCCTAGAATAATATAAGGCAGTATATATAAGCTTCGGGTAGCCACCGAAGCTTTTTTTATATTTGTTGCTTCATCCTCGCTTGTCAAAATTATAATTATTATTCTATAATAACAATCAATTATTTGACGTAACGTAAACGTTTACGCTAACTATTTATTTCCCGATTACTTCGCAATACTTTCAACAATAACTAAACTATTAATTATCAAATAAATAGATATTTTATCAATTTTCATGGATTTATATGGTATTTCTTGACTGTTTTTTCAGAAAAGTTTATTAATTTGAATATTTGTATTTAAAATTTTATGAAAATATTATAAATGAAACCGACTGAAGATATAATAGATTATTATGATGAATTGACTGAAATTAGAGTTATCGGAGCTTGTGAGCATAATTTAAAAAATGTATCGCTTGTAGTGCCCCGAGATAAATTTATTGTAATTACCGGACTTTCAGGCTCTGGAAAATCATCATTAGCATTTGATACTCTCTATGCCGAAGGTCAACGCAGATATGTTGAATGTCTTTCGCCTTATGCTCGTCAATTTCTTGGTATGATGAAAAAACCGGACGTGGAAATTATTGAAGGTCTTTCGCCTGCTATTTCTATCGAACAAAAATCCATTAGTCACAATCCTCGCTCTACGGTTGGCACCGTTACTGAAATTTATGACTATCTCCGACTTCTTTTTTCTAAAGTTGGTACTCAATTTTGTATTGATTGTAATGTACCGGTTATCCAAAAGACTTTCGATCTGATTATTGAAGATATTTTTAAAAGTTATTCCAACTCAAAAATTCAAATTTTGGCACCTCTTGTTAGAGGCAGAAAAGGTCATTATCGCGAATTGTTCGAATTATTGATGAAACAAGGATTTACTCGGGTTCGAATCGATGGTGAAATAACTCAACTTACAGAAGGAATGCAGCTTTCTCGTTATAAAATTCATGATATTGAACTTGTTATTGATAGAACTATTGTTGATATCGAACACCATCATCGTATTAGCGAATCCTCTGAATTAGCTCTATCCAGAGGTGAAGGTGTAATGTCGATAATTGTAGAGCATAAAAGTGGGGCAACTATCGAAAAGCTCTATAGCATTCATTATACTTGCCCATCTTGCGGCAAATCTTATGAGCCTTTAGCTCCTAATATGTTTTCTTTCAACTCACCTTATGGAGCTTGTCAGACTTGTGATGGTATTGGTGAAGTTTTTGATTTAAGTCTGGATCTGATGATTCCTGATAAATCAAAATCTTTGATTGATGGTGCTGTTGAATACATGGGTCCTAAAGATAATTCTGTTTTGTGGAACCAAGTTGCTAGCTTTGCCGAAAAAAATAAAATCGATCTGAGCTTACCTTTTGAAAAACTCAGCGAAGAACACAAAAATTTATTACTTTGGGGTTCTAATCAAGAAATTGAAATGCAACATAAGTTTGGTACTAGCTCCTCTGTTTCTTATTCACATAAATATATCGGAATTATTAATTAT
>JAUQWR010000837.1 GCA_030835065.1 Candidatus Kapaibacterium sp. | reverse complement strand
GCCAGCAAGTTTATACCTCAATATCCAAACCATGCAGCTTGTGTATTAGACAATAAAATAAATTTTGTGCCGACTTCCGATACTAATAAACCAATTCCTAATGGCTCTCTTAGCATTAATGATGGATTAGTTGAGGATATACAGAAAGTGAGAGAATTCCTTGGATTTTCCGGTTCATCAATCGGCAGCAATGTTTGGGCAATGAAGAAAAAACATGGCAATTATTCTACTGTATTTGCAAATGATCCTCACCTTTCATTCGGACTTCCTGCCAAATGGATTCAAATGCATGTTAGTTCTTCCAATTTTAATATTATTGGCAATACTATGCCCGGACTACCTTTATTTATGACAGGAAGAAATGATTTTATATCTTGGGGTGTTACAAATATGATGCTTGATGATTGTGATTTTTTCATCGAAAAAATTGATCCAAGTGGCAAGTATTATTATCAATCTGATTCTTCAAAAAAATTGATTACTTATATTGCTGATACTATCAAAATTAAAAACAATCAGGATTATATTTACTACTTCAGAAAAACTGAACGATCTCCAATTATATCTGATGCTCATTATTTTAATAATGGAAATAATAAATATTTAAAATCTAATGCAATTACGTATAGATGGACAGCTAGAGAAAATTCAGATAATATATTAGCAATTTATAAAATAAACACTTCAAAAAATTGGAATGACTTTGTTCATGCAGCCGAAATGTGGTCGGCTCCGGCACTTAATTTTACATTTGCTGATAAACTTGGTAATATTGGAGTTGCACCTTGTGGATATATACCTAAACGTAATATAGGAAATAATCCAAATTTCCCTAATTCGGGCAGCAATTCTGATTGGTATGGATACTACACGGGCAAAGATATGCCTAAGCAGCTCAATCCTGAAAAAGGTTTTGTTGCTTCTGCAAATAATAAAACTCTAAGAGAAAGTCAATTTTATCTATCTTCGCATTGGGAGCCTGCTTCGAGAATAGAGAGGATTGAAGAAATGCTTTTTGTAAGCGAAAATTATGAAATTAGAGATGCTCAATATATGCAAAACGACTATCTCTCGCCTTATGCTCGTGAAATGATGAAAAAGCTTATGCCAATTTTTTATAAATACGAGCATCTGCTTAGTGGAAAAGAGAGAACTTCGTTTGCTATACTAAAAAAATGGGACTATATTATGACTCCCGGCTCTCAGGCTGCCTCGATTTATAATGTTTTCCTGAATAAATTAATAAACAACACTTTCGAAGATGAATTAGGAAATCGACTTCTGAAAAACTATACTATGATTTCCAATTTATCATTAAGAAAAATTATGGAATTATGTGACGAGCCGGATAATATACTTTTCGACAATGTAAAAACATCTGATAGAGAACACAGAGATTATACTGTTATTAAAAGTTTTAAAGATGCTGTTGCCGAACTTGATACTTCTTTTAAAGGAGATTACCCTCAAAGATGGTCTTATGGCAAGCTACATACATTGACTCTAAACCATATTCTAAGTTCCAATAGTTTTATCAAACCTACAGTTACAATTTCTGGTATTGAAATTGGTGGTAATAGCACTACATTGAATAATACTGAATATAGAATAAATGATTCATATAAAGCAATAATTGGTTCTTCAGTCAGATTTATAACTGATATGGGCGATAATTTTGTTTATACCAGTATGCCCGGTGGTATTTCCGGGGATCCAATGAGTCAAAATTATTCAAATCAGGTACAATTATGGTTGAATGGCGGATATATAAAAATTTCATGCAAAAAGACTCCTTCTGCTGAGTTTATTTTGAGAACATTAATCAATCCCGAATAGAGGTCACAATGGTTACTTTAACAAAAATTGACAACAGTTTGATCACTATCAATGCAGATGAAATTGAAACTATCGAAACTGCCCATGATTCAAGGATTTGCCTTAAATCCGGTAAGTTCTTTATTGTTAAAGAATCCTATCACGAAATTGTGCAGCTGGTTGTTGATTACAAAAGACAATGTTTTAAGCATTTATTAGATTTGAAGCAATTTGATAATAGCTAACAAAACATATTATTTCATATTTGCATGTATTACGCTCATGTTCAGTCAATTTGATATATTATTATCACAAGACTCGACAAAAAGTAGTATAATAATGGGTGTCGATAAGATAATCAATACTCACCATTTTTTTCTTAGAGCAAACACTAAATGGGAAAATGAAAACCACAAATTGACTTTGTTTCAGGATTACTCAGGTGATGCTATCGAAGCTGCTGGAGTATCTTTTGCTGATGAAAATAATTTTAATCTGAATTACAATTATAAACTTTTTGCTGGTTTAGATCTTGCAGTAATGCAAAACTATTACTATTCGTCTAATACAAAAACATTAGGCAATAGCGAATTATCGGATATCAATGGTCTTATTGGAACAAAATATAATTTTTCTGACCTAAACAATATTGAATTTCTTTTTGGCCTCTCAAAATACAAGCAAATTAATATTGATTCTAAAGGTTCAAAATATATTTTAAATTATAACATTGAAGACATCGAATTAGAAGGTTACTCTTTCAAATCCAACCTAAAATCCGGATATTTGAGTTTAGATGATAATAGAAAAATAATTGACTTAAATTTAAATTCAAGACTTAATAAATTTTTCGAGAATGCTGATTTTTTTGATATGGGATTTATTTACAATCGACATTCATTAGACATTTTAAATAATTTTATTGATTTAAATCAACAAGCAATAGAAAGAAGAATTGAGAACCATTATATTTTCGATTTTTCAGGATCATATTCAATGCTTGATTGGCTTAGCGGTGCTCTAAAATTCAATTATGACAATTCCAATATCGCTAGATCTTATAGAAAAAGTATTCAAAATAATATTAGTAGTATGATTAGAAGAAATCAAAGTCAAACTACAATAAATACAGATATAGACTTTAATGCCAATTTAGGTTTTACTTCTCAGAGACTTTCTATCGGAATACGAAATTGGAATGAAGAATATACTTTCGAAAAAACTAATAATGAATTGAGTGACGAACAATTATCAATAATCCGAAAAGAAGGAACTATAGGAAATAATCAACAATCTGCTTTGAGATTATTTTATAAATCAAATTATAAAATAAGTGATTCAGATACTTTAGGTATATCATATTTAAAATCAATAACAAGATATGATACACCTTCTGAAGATAATAATTCAGATAATGACGAATCTGCTAACTTTATAGGTCTTTACTATCATCATTCACTCAATTCAAGATTATCTGCAAGAATCAATCTTGATATATTTAATTCCCATAAAGTTTATCTAAAATCGCAAAGAAGTGCTGAAAATAAATGGTGGTATATATACAGGCTTTCGCAACAGATATTTTATAAGTCAGACAATATAAGTTTTTCTCCAAGTTTTGAAGTTTTAGCAAATTACACTGTATTTGATTATGAAAATAAAAGTGTTAATATTAAGAGTTACAGTTACCGAACTTTGTCTTGGCGGGATTCAATTGATATAAATATATATAAATCAATATCTACATATTTCCAGTTAAATACTAGATATTCAGAAAATTCTGTTTTGTATTGGAAAGATTTTTCTGAGAAACCCCAAACCTCTAAATCAGAACTTTTTTTAAAGAATTTATATGTATATAGTCATAAATCATCAAGAATTGGTTTAGGTTATAGAATTTATAGAATGACAAGCAAACCAATAGCCAAAAGTGGTCTGCCTCCAGAATTAAAATCAGATAATTTGATATTTGGACCGGAGTTTAGTTTGAATTTGAACTTTTTTGACCGTTCATTCGTTAATCTTTCCGGTTGGTATGAATTTAGATACAACAACAATTTAAAACAAAATTCTGTTGTGAACGTTTTTTTACAAACAGCAATTTATTTTTGAGCGGGTTAATGGGAAATTTGATTTATTCGCAAAGAGAATATTTTTCGAGCGAAAAAGCATCGATGACGAAGATTGAGCCGGTATTGTGCAGGCTCAAACAATTAGTAAACATAGCTGATGATAGGTTTTACAACTTGTTGATTGCTGTTACAGAAGCTTTCAACAATGCAATTGTTCATGGTAATAAACTTGATCCTGCTAAGAAAGTTGAAGTTGAAATCGAAGTAACGAATATTGATATACTCATTGTAATTAAAGATCAAGGCACTGGTTTTGATCCTGAACGATTAGCCGATCCACGCGATCCTGAAAATCTGCTTAAAGAAAATGGCAGAGGCGTTTTTATTATTAAATCCTTATTAGACCAAGTAGATTATTTTCCAAGCCCAAGCGGAACAACTGTAAAAATGTTATTCAAAATCAATGGTAACGGAAATAATCAGTAATGGAACGCATTCCTCTATTCCCACTGGCTGCTGTTGTTTTTCCGGAATCTGCCTTTCCCCTTCATATTTTTGAAGAAAGATATAAAACTCTTGTCAATAATTCTCTCAAAAACCAGACTCACTTTGGTATTGTTTTAAACATTAAATCTAAACTAAAAGATATTGGTACTGCCGTCTATATTTCAGATTTGATTAAACGTTATGATGATGGCAAAATGGATATTATAGTTACAGGCACCAAAAGATTTAAAATCAATAGTATTTCTGATGGCGAAGCTCCTTTTTATATTGCGAATGTCGATTTTATTGAAGATGTTAATGATATTTTAAGCCAAGATCTGCTCGAATCTACAATAGAACTCTTTAATGAAATTGCAAGCTCTGTTTCAATTATCAATATTGACAAATTAAATCCTAATGACCTTCCTAATAATACTCCATCGTATTATATTGCTCAAAAATGTGGACTTACTTTAGAGCAGAAGCAAGAAGTTTTGGAAAAAATGACAGAAAACCAAAGATTACTTGTTCTAAGAAAGCATCTCCAAGAATTGCTTCCTATGGTAAGAGAAGCAGAAACAATTTCAAAAATTGTCAAATACGACGGCTATTACAAACCTAAATACTTCAGACACTAAATAATATCATAATCCCGCATCATAGATATTATATCTTCCCTATTATTATTCATCATTATATCAATAATTGATAAAAATGGTATAAACTCAGTCGAATTCTGTTTATATTTTCTTGATTTAGCTTTTAAGTAATTCAAATTAATTGATTTGGTTCTGAAATATTCTTTAGAATACAATTCAATTCCACCGATTGGGTTTATATAGTTTTTATAATTATTTTCTTTACATATACTAATTAATCTATCTGCTTTTTCCATCCCTTTTGTCTGTGGAGAATTAATTGAGGACATTTCATATTGAAAGCTTATACCTATATAATCATAAACCAGCTTGATTGTATTCACAGCTAATAAAGCAATAGAATTATATTCATTGTCGAGTAAAATCTTTATTCTATCTATGATTTCACTTTTGTTTGGAGAATATGGGTAAGCCATTTCGAGTTGCTTGACGAACTTATTTTTAAATTTATCATTAATCAATGGTTTTATCTCATTGATTAATTTGTTTTGGCTTTGATTTTGGAGAGGAATAGTAAACATATAATCTTTGCCGTTCACCGTTATTCTGTTTCTATTAATCCATCCCCTATTAATGAAATTAACATCGTCATAAAATATAATTTTCTCGCTTGCTTCAATTAAATTAAAATATCCAATATAAGGGAAGCAATAGGGTTGCATAATTGATAGGCGTTTGCAATACTTCATCCTATAATTTGCTTCATCAGCTTCAATTATTTGAAATTTTAATTTAGAATAAAGTTTGACTGCCGGATTTGATTTGCTTACCTCGAGAACAATATCTTTATAAGTGTTATCTATAATATAAGTTAATAATTGTTGGGCATAAGACTTGCCTTGATGCAGCTTATCAGTCCATACCATAGAAATGAAAATATCATCTTGGTTGTCGTAATAAAGTATAAAAGAAATGGGTTTATTATCTTCATTCCTAATACAAATAGTTTTAGCAAGTTTAACTATTTTTTTTGCATAATCTTCGTAATTTTCAATCAAATAATAAGGATTTTCGACAGTATTTAAACAACTGATAATTTCATCAACATTTAATTCATTAATTTTAATATTTATATCCATGCCAAATCCTTTTAGACAATATAATCAAATTATCAAAAGATACAAAAAAGGTCGTACCAAAAGGGAACGACCAAACCTTAATAATCATTTTGTTTGAATTAATCTATTCATATTTGACGTTAATTCCAGCTAAAATCCAGCGTCCGGGTTGAATAAGATTACTAATATCCATATATTTTCTATCGAAAATATTATTCATTTCCACATAAAAATCGAAATAATGATATTTATAATTTAGCTTTATATCAGTCAATCCTACCGGTGCAAAATCTTTAGATTTTTTGGTTTTAAAATCAACATAAGTTCCTAGTCTTTCAGAATAAGATTGGTTAATCGATAAATTTAAACTTTCGAAAAACATTACATCAAATGCAAAATTGATCTTATGTCTTAAAAAATTCATAGCATATTTGGATTTCAAACCATCAAGTTTAGTTTTTTCAGGGAATTGATACAAGTATTCTACACGAAAGCTACTAATATTAATATCAGAAAGCAATTCAAAATTAGGGAAATATTTAATTGAACCAGAAATACCATTATTAATAATTTCTGTTAGATTTGCAGGCTCCCATTTAGTAGAATCCAGAGGCATCACCCAGTCTATCATATCTTTGCCAATCATTTTAAATATAGCAATTTGAGCTGTCAATTTTTCAAAAGATAATTTTGTACCAAGTTCGATATTTAAACCAAATTCAGGTTTTAGATTAGGATTAGGCTTATGCAAAGGATCGCTGTAATATAAATCAGTAAAAGTAGGCAGCCTTAATGATTGATTCAAAGATGAAAACAAAGTAAAGTTTTCATCAAGTTTATAGCTTAAATCAATTCCACCAACTGTATGATTGTCGTAATCTGAGTTAATGTTGAACAAAGCACCGGCAGATATCATAAAGTTAGAATATTTATAAGTCTGCTCAATAAAAAAGTCAATATTAGATCTTGAGTCAGAATATTTATAATATGCATTTTCGCCACTTATTTTTTCAGGACTTGATAATTTTTTTCCAAGAACAGTACTCTTGATTTCTTGTTGTTTAAAAGAAAAACCAAATGCTGTTTTTCCGATAAAGCTAGAAATGTAGGATTTCACATCAATACCATAGAGATTACCGGTATGGAAATTGAATTTGTCTTTAATCTGCCTATTCAATAAAAACTTATCGTCGTGAATTCGCCAATAAGCAGCAATATCGAGATTGAAATCACCAATTTTTTTAAAGCTTAAAGCATTAAACAAAGAATTAACTTCTTCGTATTGATTAGGATAAGCAGGAGTATAAAAGCTATTTGCACCAAATTTTTTGTCCATATATCCGAATTTATAAACAACAGACAATTCATTAGCAGCCCATCCAATACCAGAGTAAATACTTTGGGAATTTAAATCAGTATTATCGATGTAGCCATCGCATTTATTCTTATTATATGAGGCAAAAATAGAAAAATTGTCCAGATATGTTTTCCCTGACACTGAATATTTTTGGAAAGCATTTTCGCCAAATTTTACTGATGCATTAATATTATTGGATTTGCTATTATTCGTAATTATATTAATAGCACCACTAAAAGAATTAATACCTAAAGACCTTGCAGAAGCACCTTCAATTACTTCAATAGAATTTATATCATTCAAATCTATAGGCAGATTAGTATTATGATGTCCGGTTTGTGGATCATTAAATGGTATACCATCAATGAGAATAAGAGTCTGATCGAAACTACCTCCACGAATTGAAATATCAGCTTGTGCTCCAGGAGTACCACGTTGGCGGACATCTACAGATGCAACATACTCCAACAATTCATTAATTGTCGATGCATTAGTTTTTTGAATATCTTCTTTTGATATTATTGATAAGACTCTTGCATTTTCAGAGTATAAACTGGGTATTCTTTGTGCAGATACAGTAACAGGATCGGTCTTATATTCTTGAGCAAAAACACTCATTGTCCCCAAAAAAAATAATACAATGAATTGCTTCATTATATTTCCTTCGATAAAATTTTACATTTGTCTCTATTCCAATATTCAAACTTATAAAATTAATACTGAATGAAAAAACAAATTGAATAAATTCATAAAGTTTTGACTATTATAAATATATAAAACAATCTTTTTGTTTTTTCGTTGGCTAAATGGGTCAAATGTGTTATTTTGGCTAAGGGTAGATTGATGATAAAATTTGGGCAAATATTATTGAAAAAGAACTTTAGTTTTTCAAATAGATTAATTCAATTAATTACGATTATAATATTAGTAATTAATCCAATTACAATTCTTTCGCAAGATGCACCACTCAAAGTAAGAGTAGCTGTCTTTCCATTTTATCCAGCAATATTTATGAATAGTGAAGGCAAAGCCGATGGCTTTTATGCTGATATGCTAAAAGAAATTGCGAAGCACGAAAATTGGGAACTGGAATTTGTTCCGGGTACATGGGCTGAAGGTTTGGAAAGAGCTAAGAGGCATGAAGTTGATTTAGTTACTAGTGTAGCCTACAAAGAAGAAAGAACTCTATTTTTAGATTATGGAAGCCAACCATCTTTTACTGTTTGGAGTATTCTCTATGCAAATCAAAATGTTAGCATCAATAATATTTTTGATGTGAATGGAAAGAAAATTGGAATAATGAAAAATGATGTTAACGGACAAAACTTTATAGATATGTGTACTAAGTTTGGTATTCAATGCGAATATGTATATAAAGGTACATTTGTTGATATTTTTAATTCAATACAAAATGGTGAACTAGACGCAGGTGTCACTGCCAATTCTTTCGGATATTCAAGCGAAAACAAATATAAAGTAACCAGAACTTCAATTATTATCAATCCATTTCATATTTATTTTGCTTCTCCAAAAGGTAATCACTCATATATTCTGAACACAACAGATAGATATCTAAAAGAATGGAAAAAGAACAAAGATGGTGAATATAACAAAATTATTAATAAGTGGCTCTTCCCACTCACTGTTAATAATGAAATTCCTCGTTGGCTTATTATTACTGTCATCTCTATTGTATTACTTTTAGCTTTGTCTTTTTTGGCTATTTATATATTTAGAAAACAAGTTCAAAAAGCAACAGAAGAAATAAGGACGATTAATAAATCCCTCGAGTACGAAATTGAAGAAAGAAAAAAATCTTCATCTTCACTTAGAGCTGTACTAGAAGGTACGTCGTCATCTACTGGTGAACAATTCTTTAAAGATTTGATTCTTAACCTTGCTCAGGTTCTGAATTGCTCTGTGGCTACTATTGGTGATTATGATAAAGAACGCTATAGAGTTAATACAATTGCAATTTATAAATCACCTGATTTTATTAACAATTTTTCCTATTCATTAAAAAATACTCCTTGCGAACAAGTATTTCAAGAAGGATTATGTGTTTTTAATGATAATGTAAGAGAACTCTTTCCAGAGGATGAAGACCTGGTTCATCTAGAAGTTAATTCATATATGGGTATTCCTCTATATTCATTGAGTGGAGAGCCTCTAGGCATACTTGCAGTAATGAGTAATGGCAAAATTGACCAATCTGATTTAGCTAAAAACTTGATGCAAATATTTTCGATGAGAGCTGCTGCAGAAATCGAAAGAATAAACAATGAAAATGCCCTAAAGAAATCTGAGGCATTGCTTACAAATGTGTTTAATTCTATACCGGATCTGCTCACAGTTCATGATGCAAATCTTAGAATTTTGATGAGTAATTGGCATGGATATGAACACTTATCACCCGCAGAACGAGCAAACAATCCATTTTGTTTTAAAGCTTATATGAATCATGATGCACCATGCCCTGATTGCCATATTATTAAAGTTTTTAAAACTGGAGTACCAATTAAAGATTTAGAAGAAAAGACTGATCAAGGCAGATTCAGAGAAATCAACGTTTTCCCTGTATTTGATTCCAATAATAAAGTGATTATGGTAGCTCAACATATTAGAGATATTACTGAAAGAAAAAATTCTGAAATTGCTTTATCGAGAAGCGAAGAAAAATTTAAAAGTTATGTCGATTTTGCTCCTGATGGTATTTTTATACTTGATAAAAATCTTAATATTATCGAAACAAATACTGGTGCTGAAAAAATTACCGGATACAATATTGATAAACTAAGAATATTGAATATAAAAGAAATATTCAACGACTATACTAATTATTTTGATAATGATAAATTAAATGAATTATTAAATAAAGGTCATATCCATTCTGAATTTAAAATTCAAAAAGCCGATTTGAGTTTTTCACATATACTTTTCGATGCAGTTACTCTTAATGATGATACAATCTTGGTTTATACCAAAGATATAAGCGAAAGAAAAAGCGCCGAAGAAGCACTTCAAACAGCTAAACATCAATTAGAAGAAGCAAATAAGCTAAAAAGTATAATATTAGGCAATTTGGGGCATGAATTGAGAACTCCATTAAATGGCATTATTGGTTTTGCTCAATTGATTTCAAATTCCAATGATGTAAATGAGCATATTGATCTTTCTGAATATATTCACGACTCAGCAATCAGACTTAGAAATACTCTCAACTCTTTGCTGGCACTATCAGAAATTGAGTCAAATAATCTAAAAATCAAACCTGTTCCAATTAGAATCGATGAATTTGTCAAAAATGCCTCTGAAAACTTCAAGAAAATGGTTATTTCTAAAAATCTTAATCTTGAGATTGAATGCAATAGCGACGATTTAATTATCGAATCTGATTCTTATTTACTCAATCAAGTAATGTTTAATCTTGTTGATAATGCTGTCAAATTCACTAACGAAGGATTTATCAAATTAGAAACTAACAGGTATTTCGAAAACGGACTTACTTTCGGTTTGATAAAAATAAGTGATTCGGGTATTGGTATTAATCCAAATAGCTTAACCCAAATTTTTGAACCGTTCAGACAAGCAAGCGAAGGTGTT
>JAUQWR010000075.1 GCA_030835065.1 Candidatus Kapaibacterium sp. | reverse complement strand
AATTCCTATATTAATCCAATTACTTATATCCATATTTACTCCAAGGGTAATAATACTAATATGTTAAATATCATTACTCTATATTGGAATCTGGCATCTTCATCATACATTATCTCTCCTATATCTATTGCCCTAAAATTGCCGGCATCATGACTATTAATTGTTGCCTTATTTAAAGCATTATTAATCTTAGTTGTTATTTCAATAATTTCATCCTGTGTTCTAAGCTTTTTGCATATTATATCAATTCGAAATTGAAATTCATAGACTGGAAAATTCTTAATATTAAATGCCGAAATTTGATTATTCTCATCGAGATATTGTATTGGCTTATATCCTAATGGTTTTATTAGAATTTCACCCGATGGATTATTCGGTGAATAATCTACAATATTGATAGGAAAATCTTTTACATTTAATCCTAAATTCTCCTGCTCTAATACTTTAAAAATTTCTTCTTTTATAATAATTTCAATCATTAATATCTGCTTAATATATCTTCAGTAAATACTTTGGGTTTTGATTTTAATATCATTCCGGATTGCCTTGCAATATCAGGTATATTCACCTCGATAGTTAGCTCTCCAGTACTATATTTTTTTAGTAAATTCAATGAGTTTTCGTAAGCAATTGTAATCGATTCAGGCATCTTATTTCGGTGTCTTAATTGATATAATTTATATATCGCTATTTGCACTCCAATATCAATAATTATCATTGGAATATTATCTAAAGGAAGTGAATAACGGGACCTTAGATAAGCGACCATTAGCGAATTGGCTGAGTCAATACAAGATTCGACTTTTAATTGATTAATAGAGATTTCTCCATCTTCTGCAGTTAAATCAATTAACTCAGTCTCACTAATGGCTTGCTTAATATATTCTAGATTGATAAACATTTTATATCAATTTTACTCTTGTGAATCCACCTGCACTTACAGTATCTAATGATAATCCATTTGTTTTGCCTGTGGCATCAACAATGGCTTTACCATTGGCATCAGAAGTAATATCTGCCATTTCGGTTACACCTCCTGCACCCACTTCTACCAATACAATACCTTGCACAATAATCGAGGCAATTTCATCTTGACCAACTTCTACTTCAAGAACTCCCAAAGCTTTTTCTTTTAATCCAGAATAAGCTATTTTTCCTGAAGATATCTTGACTAAACGTTTGGCAACCAAATCTGCTGAAGCTGGCATATTACCAATTGTCTGCAATTTATATTGAGTCTTTTCCACTTTCATCTCCTGTTAATGGTTCTAAATCTATTGGTTCTTCTGGTGGATTAATACCTGAATTAGGTTCGCTTGATTCCTGTGGAATTATTGTTACAATTCCTTCAAGATATTGAAGTGATTCTTCAGGCAATTCCACGATTTCTGCTGGCTTGTATATCTTACCACCATTTTTCAATGGTGATAAGACAATACATCTTACTAAGCCCGATTCTGTTTTTTTACTCTTAGCCATGGACTACTCCGAATAATTACTTGGATCAATTGGATTTTGAATATAGAAACCTGATTCAGAGCCTACTACCTTAATATCAAAATTATCAGTAGTACGAACTTTAGTAATCTTGCCATTTTGTTCTTGCCATTTATCGCTAAATGGATTGCCTTTTTTACGTAATGTGTAGCCAAAACAAGGATCGTAAGGAGTACGTTCGAGAGGTGTAGGATTTGAGATATATCCTAAGAATATACCATTACCCCAGATATTCTTAAATGTTCTTGCATCTTCAGAATATTTAGAAGTACCAATTAAAACCTTTTCAATTTCAAGAATTTCTTGAAGCTTTTGAGTAGTGGCTTTTATATTGAACAATTCATTACCCGATACTGATACGCCTAAATAACTCTTCAATTTGGCATTGAATTTAATTCCTTTCCATACCCCACCACCTAATACCAAGGTATTTGGACGCTTCCCGATTAATGATGATAATG
>JAUQWR010000836.1 GCA_030835065.1 Candidatus Kapaibacterium sp. | reverse complement strand
AGAGAGCAATTTTTTAATCTTGAATATACTGTCAGTGCAACAGCTTTGAGAGCAAAAGCAAAATAATGGAAGAAATTAAAGTATCAGTTGTAATTCCCGTTTATAATGGTGAAAAATTTATTGAATCTTGTATTGATTCAGTATTAAATCAAACTTATAAAAATATTGAAATTATTGTGATCAATGATGGTTCGACCGATAAATCGCTTGAGATCATTAATGATAAATATACTCAAATTAGCGTGTATAATCAGAAAAATGGTGATGTAGCAAAGGCACGTAATGCCGGTATTGCTTTAGCACAAGGCGATTATATTGCTTTATTAGATCAAGACGACTATTGGATGGAAAATAAGATTGAATTGCAAGTAAAAGCCATTATAGAAAACAATTTTCCTGATGTATGTTTTACAAATTTAAAGAAAATTAATTCTAAAGGCAAAGAATGGATGCCTGAAGAACCCCATCAGATTGCTTTATCGCTTACGCCTCTAAATACTTTCGAAAAATTAGCAATAAAAAATTGTTTAATGCCCAGCGCAGTAATGATTAAAAAAGAAACAATTAATAAATATGGTGCATTTGACGATAGTTTTCGCACTTGTGGCGACTATGAGCTGTGGCTAAGATATGCAGGTGCAGGAGCCGTGTTTATTTATTGTCCGGAGCAGCTTACAGTTTACCGATTACACAATGAAAATAATTCATATAAGACCGATTTAATGAGGAGCGATAGGCTCAAAGCTGTCGAAACTGCCTTTGATTCAAAATATTTGAAAAATGAGTATAAAAGTATGAAGAATATTTCTTTAGCTTTTGCTTATAAAGAAGCTGCTTATTCGTATTTTAGTTCAAAAAATTATAAGAAATTTTTAGATGAAACAAGACAGGCTATTGCTCTATCTGCAAAAGTATTAGACTTTAAATTTCTCTCCAGATATTTTAGAGCTTTAATTAAATCTTAAAAAAACGGGGAATTAATCCCCGTTAACTTTAATTGGTTGTTGTTTTTTGCGTAATTGCATAATTCTTAGTGTAAATAATCCTGAGTATCCAATAAATAAAATTAGCATATTATTTATCTGATTCATTATCATATCCAGATTATTCTGCATTTGGCTAGAATTAAATACAGCTTTTAAAAATGGTACGAGTGGAAAGAGTTTGGAAAAACTAACAATATAATAAGGTATTTGAG
>JAUQWR010000835.1 GCA_030835065.1 Candidatus Kapaibacterium sp. | reverse complement strand
GATAGTCTGGCAAGCTGATGAAGATGACTACAAGTATCAACCCGGTGCTTATATAATTAGTCTCGAGGCTGTTTCTTGTGAAAATCAAGATGTATTTGACAGCAAGCTGATAATATTAATCGGCGACTAAAGCAAAAATGAAATGTAAATTATACTTCAATTAATTCATAAATGTTTTTTAAACTATTTCGTCAAAAAAATGTACTCGATTTTGTATTATCTTATAAATAAAGCTTAATGGGATCTGATCTACTACATGAAACAAAAGAAAAACGATTTGTTGCGCTAAGCTCGATAATAGCTGCAATATTCCTAACGGCAATGAAGCTACTTGTTGGACTACTTACAGGTAGCCTCGGCATTTTGTCTGAAGCACTTCATTCAGGCTTAGATTTGATTGCAGCATTTATGACATTTTTTGCAGTCAAAATTGCAGATGCTCCAGCAGATAAAGAACATAATTATGGTCATGGCAAAATAGAAAATCTTTCGGCTTTGGGTGAAACATTTCTTCTGTTTATCACTTGTATTTGGATTGTATATGAAGCTGTTTCAAGGCTTGTATTTGGTCATACAGAAATCAAAGTTACATTTTGGAGTTTTGCTGTTATTTTTGTTTCAATGATTATTGATTTTTCGCGCTCACGAGCTTTGATGCGTGTAGCAAAAAAATATAATAGCCAAGCTCTCGAAGCTGATGCACTACATTTTTCTACTGATATTCTATCATCTGCTGTGGTATTAATTGGGCTTATAGCATCATTTTTCAATTACCATATTGCTGATGCAATTTCTGCAATGATAGTTGCTATTATTGTAATTGTTATCTCTTTCAAATTAGGCAAAAAATCTATTGATGCATTAATTGATAGATCTCCAGAAGCATTGCATTCCAAAATCTTCGATTTAGCAAATTCTGTAGAAGAAGTTTCAAAAATCAATAATATCAGAGTACGAACGTCCGGCTCCTACACCTTTGGAGATGTTGATATTATGATTAATCCATATCTTACGATTAGGCAAGGTCATGAAATTTGCGATCATGTCGAATCAAATATAAAAAGCGAAATTAATCGCTGCGAAGTTCATGTTCATATAGAACCAGCCAATTAAATCATATAAAATTCAACAACCAACAAAGTTTAATTAACACAGTATATCATTACGATTATTTATTGTTAATTAATTTATTTTTGTTTGTTTTTATAAAACATTTCATTAATTTCTATTTGATAAAGATCTGAAGATGAATGAGTTAAAGCCTAATAATTTTTTAATTATTATTATAATTTTAAATTTTTTTTAAATTAATTTTGGAGTCCAAAATGAAAAATTTAATGCAATTTTTAACAAAATTAACTTTCATTTTTTTGTTTTCAATGGAAGTTTTCGCTGAAATACCTCCTCAGCCTGGTCAGTCAACACCATGCCAAGAACCCGATCCGTATACAGATTGCGAGAATGAACCTTGGTCTCTTCCTGTTATCAGTGAATTTTCATTTGGGGGTTGTGTATACAGGTATGAGTATTATTTTAAAGCGTGTAAAAACGGAACGCCCAGAATTTCAATTACAAATATTTGGTGTATAACTGAAGGAGAATGCTTTAGAACGAACGATAAAATGATAATAAAAGCTGCCAGCATAAAAATATTGAATGATAATATTAATAAATTTGATTTTGCTGAAGCTTTTGCAATAGTAGGTATGGCTAATTGTGAAAAACTAAATCCTAATAGACCCGATCCATATGTATTAAATTTACCACCAACAGTAGTTCCAAAAGTTAATAATAATAATGAAAATATAAATACAGTAGAAAATTCAGTAATAGTATATGATTATATTCAATTTTGTCCAAGCGAATGTTGTTTTGGATATTATATAATAGGCTGGAATGAAAATTTATCTGAAATTGTTGATTTAGAAAATGATTTTGTTAGAATACCAGCAGACGGTACACAATGCTACTTCCCTTGTACCTCAAATTGTGAAAATAGAATGACTTTTGGAAAACCACAAGAATATGGTTATCATGTTAATGGTTATGGCGCAATATATCAAACTAACAATACTATAGAAGCATCTATTCATAAAGATTATTTGAATGAGAATATAAAATTATCACTTTATGATTTTAACGGATATCTTTTAATAAGTAAATCATCAATTGGAAATGACAAAGTTTTTGTGGAACTTGATAATAATATTCCAACTGGTACTTATTATGCAGTATTAACTTATAACGACAAATTTATTTGTTCAAAAGCAATTGTATTGGTTAAATAAAATGAAAATTGTCTTGAATATATTAATATTATTTACAATATTCAGTTATTCACTTTCTGCTAAAGATTGGAATATAATTGTTAATTACAAAGGAATGTATAGACAAATTACTTCTTTTGATTATTTAGACAGCTTAAATTATTGCTGTTTTACTCTTGATACTTACAAATCAACCAACGATTCTTTATATTATTCTACTAATTTCTTTATCACAAAGGATGCAGGCAAAACTTGGGATTCTACTCATTTCGAGTCATATAATTATTATCGAGGAGTCTGTACTGACTCCAGCAAAGAAAATGATACTATATCAACTAGTCCAACAAAATATCAATTTGTAAGATACCTTGATAAAAATACACTTATCGCTATTGGAGAGTATTCAATTATTATAAAAAGCACGGATGCAGGCAAATCTTGGGATACTTTGCGCCACAGGAACAAAAACAACAATCACATGGGTTGTCTTTCTTTCGATAAAAATGGGAGAGGTTATCTTATTTATCTTCAGAATAGCGGTGACAGCAGCATCTTTATTAGTGATGATTTTGGTATTACTCAATACAAACTACCGATTCTTGATTCTTTAGAAACTTTTAAAAAGATTAGACATTGCTACAGATTTGGAGACTCAATATATAAATTTGTTTTTTTAAATTATCATGATTGGTCTTATGAATTTATTAGTTCTTATGATAGGTTTAATTCTTTTGAATATTTTACTCATTTTCAAATTGTTCCTGGCAATACAGTTTTCCTAACTCCTGACGAAGGATATTTCCTCGGTTTCAACAGTGTTTTTGATACTAGATCATTTATATATCGAACTTATAATGGTGGTAAATCTTGGAATTTATTATATAAACCTACAAGTAAACTAAAATCTTGCAATAATAATATCGTTAGGATAAATAGCAATATTTTAGTGGCTACAGATGGTTTTTATATTAAAATAAGTTATGATAATGGATACAACTGGATTCTCGATTCTGCTTCAAATAATAATTCAGGCTACGAAATCACTGATTTTCGAATTATTGATAACAAACTTTTTTGTAAAGATTATAAAGCTATCTTTTATCTAGAATTTGATGATATAATTAACTCGGTTGGTGCTTCTGAAATAAGTGATAATATATTGAATCCTTATCCAAATCCAATTATTTTTGGGAAATTTAATATTGATTGCAACCCTGATTTAATTTCTTCTATTATTCTTTATGATATTAATGGCAAATCTTTTTCGTTGAATTATGATAATATTAAGTACGGTATTACTGCTTATATTCCAGATTTTATCTCTTCAGGTATTTATTACCTTAGAATTATTGACATAGACGGAAATATTATTAAATCCTCTCCAATAATTGTCAGATAAAATACCAGGGCTGTCTTAATCGGCAGCCCTGCTTGTTTTCATGTTAAATCTAAGCATTTTATTCTTGTCTAAATCATTCAAATCATATATATAATTAATTAATTGATTAATAGTATTTTCAATCAATCTAATATCACTTTGAATCACTTCTTTTCTAATTTCATAATGTGTTTGTGTAGCAGCATAAGAACCCGTATCGAGTTCGGTAGTCAATGTTTGAGACAATATAGCTTTAGAAATCTCAGAATTACACATTTTTATCATATCTCTGTATAAATTGACTGAACTAGCCCGCATTGGCTCTTTAAATTCAATATCGATATCTACAGGAGTGACAATCACAGAATCTTCGGTCATTCCTGCCAATACTTCAGCAAGCTTATTTGTTTCTTCTTGAGTTGCACCACGTTTATATTTTCCAATTAAAACAGGCATGCCAAATCGCTCCATGAAATTCACCCAAAACCTCATACTTCCATTTTTAAACGTTACAGACCAATAGCATTTGCCTAGCAATGCGGTTCCGTATGGATTTAAATAATCAGACTCGTGAGTAATCAGCAATACTTTTGCATAAGGAAGAGTCTCTCCTTTCAATGAATTAGTTGTTTTCAGCAGTAAATTATTTTCTACATCAAATCCGAACCATTCTTGAGGTTTTGGTACTAATTCTATCGGAAGCAAAATATTATCCTGAAATTCCCAGATTATTTCAATCACCTGAAATCCAAATAGGCAAGCTTCAAGAATATTCTCAAATACTGCTCTCAAATTTAAACTCTCGAGAGAATTGATTATTCGATTATCACTTGTATTTTCAAATTCATATTCCAATCCGCATGAGCCAGCCTTTCTCGATTGAATACAGCTCCACACATGAGGATCATTTTTCAAATCTCTATATGTTTCGTAACTTCTGCCCGCGCTACTAATTATTTTATCAGGATTAGGCAATAATCCTAAATGCTTGAAAAAAGTATAGCGGGAAGATCTCGTTACTAATTCGTTGGTCAATAGTTTACTCTGTTTCATTTGCTCAAACCTTTGCAAATTAGTGCACCAATTATAATTCCACTTATAGCATAAGCAGGTTTTTCCCACCAAACATCTTTTCTTTCATTCGAAAAAAATAGAATCCGAGCCGGAATACTATCCTTTGCAGATCGAAGCAATAGATTAAGATTATTTGCAGGATAATAATAAGTAAGCTTGATAGTATCTCTATTTACAACTGTATCCAGCTCGGCTGCAAAAGCCTTTGTTTTAATTTCGTTTGTATCAATGTACTTAATCTTTAATTTGGTTTTAATTTGGAGTTCAGGTCTTACTTTTTCGATATAAACAGTATCAGATTGCCCAAAATATTCATTTTTTATTTTATTATTTTCCTTATTAAAAATACTATTTATACCTGCATAACAGATTAATCCCAAAATAAAAACACCCAAATACTTTATTATCTCAATGAATTTCATAAATATATCTCCACAGTAATTACAATCGATAAATCCTCTGCTTCTAAACTAGAATTTGTTATAGTAATTTGAATAATATCATTATTGTGCAATATATATCCATTATATATATCCACTTTTTGATAAACAATTGAATTAAAATTAAAATCTGGCAGATTTACATCGTTACAATTAATCAGTAATTTTGCACTTGCAGTGCCGCTTCCCAATATACCAGCGATTGATATTATTTTTGCTTTAGAATTAGAATACAAAGGGAATAGTATTTTTTGTGCAATTGGTCCGATATTTATATATGAACCTTTAAAAATTGAAAATGGCATATAAATAACATGCTGATGATTAGAGCTGGATTTATTATCAAGAATTCCCTTCAAATCGCTCTGATTGCTTATTAGCCCACTTATCTCGCCCCAGTAAATCGGCTTGTTATAGTCAGGAAAAATTACAAATGGCATATCATTCTCCATAATAAATAATTGCTGATATTTTACCGGTACAAACTTGTTTCGAGTTGTAATTAATTTTTAAGTATTCAGATCTACCGTGTAATTCAATTGTAAGCACATCGTTTCGGTTGTCATCACAATCAATATCATAGCTAAAACCCTTTGCAGCCGATTGTTGTGAGTTTGCTCCTTCGAGTACAATCGAACCACAACCCGTCAGAGCATCACTCCAATATACAATAAGCACCTTTGCTTTCATACTACGCTTAATATCCTCAACTTTAGGGTATTGCAGAGGAATCCATTCAGATGAGAATGAATTCCCCATATTCCGATTATCAAAAACATCTACTATCATATTTTTTTCCCTTTTAGACCAATAATTCCTAAAATAGTCAGCCTGCCTAAAGGATGATAAATATTCCGTTTCATTATAAATACACCTTGCTTGCCAGCCTTTTCGACATTAAAACCAATAGTGAATACAGATCCTGCTCTGCTCGATGCAATTATTCTTTCGATATGTCCTCTGCCCGAATTGCCAAATTTCCATACTATAAAATCATTCTTAGTGCCTTTATATTTTGTTTTAATTCCTTTGTTTCGTGCATCCCAAAACATTGCAAGAGCCGATCCTGTTTTCTTTATTGGTATATTTTTTAGCTCTATACTCAATCTTTCGCAAGCTTTAATAAAACAATAATACTGTCCGGCAGCACAATATGCCGATCCAGCAGGCAATCCGATAGCTTCATTATATTTATTTATTCCACCATCATTTTTATTTGTCTTTTCGATATTTCCTAATTCCATTTTTGCTATTTTCAATGATTCATCTATTAATTTTTGAGAGCAATTCAATTCATATCTTGACTGGCTTTTTGCAATAAAATTAGATGAACTGGCAATAAATACAAAGAATGATAATTTTAGAATTGTGCTAAATATACTCCAAGTATTGTTAGTCCTATACATATATGTACTCCTAAAAAAATAAAACCTAAAGCATTAGCGAAATACATTTTAGTAAAATCGAGGTTTGTATAAACAAAGGCTGACAAGCCCGACAAAGCCAAAGATAAACATTCTACTATTGTAATAATCAACAAAGTGCGCAGCTCGGGCACTCCTGGCGATAGTATCATAAATGCAAGTATTGCCGGTACTATCCAAGCAGCATGCCTCATAATTGTTATTATTCGATCACACATATAATTAACTCCTAAATTGTTGGAATTGATCTAATTTTTCTTCGCCAAATTTTCTAATTTTAATATTAGAAAGTATCGATTCATCATTAATCAGGCATATACATGATCCACCAAGCCTAATCTGCCCTCGAGCAATAATATCTAGCAATTCTATCGCTTCAGCTTTGCGACGCAATCTTTCTATCGGTGGCAATATTGACTTCGAAAACATTTGATACAAATTCACAATTGCTATATCAATACATATCCTTGATACCATCAAATCAAAACCAGATCCAAAAGGCAGCTTATATTTTCCATAAAGGAATGCATGAATAAGGCTTTCGGCTGCATTCGCAGCCGATTCTACCTTCTCGATATTTATACTCGATCCATCAGGATTTGTAATTCTGATTAGCTCTGATTCGCCCATTTCCATGATTATCTGTTCGATATCTATATACAACATCATACACCTCAAGGCACTAATAAAATTTTTATTATTGAAGCACTTGTGCACGATTCGAGAGCTCTGCCATTCACTTTTGCGCCTACGCTCGCAGTTTTTGCTTTTCCATCTGTATCAGAAGCGATATCATCTCCAAGATTTACTGCACCAGAAGTTTCGATAGGAATAGTACCTAATGTATATATACATGAATTTTCGCCACTATAAATTTGTTTGTCAGATACACCAAATGCTTTTGCATTTGCTGTACACAGGTTTCCGTCAAACCCAATAAATCTAAATGCAGCTAGATTTATATTTGCCTTGATAGTCAAGGCTTGTGCTGGTTGATAAGCTTTATTCATTTTTTTCTCCTAAAGATTTATTGCAGCATTTTTGATTAAATATCCGGCTTCGTTGCATGTTATTTTCAGACAGTAATTATCAGTATTTCTTATTACCTTTATTTTCCCACCATTTTCGCTGTATGTATCTACTTCAGGCATATCATTTTTTTGGAATGTATAAGCAAAACTTGGATTATATTCGTTTCGATTCGATTTTTCTGATTTATCTACCATTGCTAAAATCAAGTCAGCTCCCCATATATCTATAAAATTATTTGAATCTTCCGAGTAAATTGATCTTCCAATAAATATATCATTAATTTCAAACAATTCAACTAGTATAGCAGTATTCACAATCATGTGGCCCGTGTATTTGATTTTATCTTTCACTGCATCATTATTAATCAATGCTTTGTATGCACGGTTTGATATTACCAATGTATTTGGATATACACCAATTTTACTTCTTATTGCTTCTTTGCCATTTCCAATTATTTCAAAAGGATTTGAAGACAATCCATCAAATGCTTCTTCAGCAGTCAAAATTCTCGACATTCCTGCTGCATAGCTACCCACATTCCGAGCTATTTCTGCTGCCTTCATTTCTTTTCCAAGATTTAGAATATCGCACAACTCTTTGACTGCTCTGCTCTCGAACTTAAAATAATCGTTAATTATTTCTTCTTCGAGATAATCGATCGACATTTCTACATCTTGCTCAATTGTTGAATATTCTTCCAAATTAAATTCTGACGCCGGAATCCGATTAGACAAGGCTCCTTTGCCACGAATAGTATCTCTTACTAGAAATGCAGACTTTCCAAAAATTGGAATCTTTCCATTTTGTTTGCTCACGTTTACTACAGGAAAAAGCCTGTCGCCAATATATTTTGAGTTGGAATACTCTTGTGCTATAGTTGTAAGCACCGGATCTAATGTTCTATTTTCGGGATTCATTTTTCCTCCGTTATTTTTGAGCAATTCTCAATGCTTGCTCATAACTTATATTTGAACTATTATTTTGAATTTGTTTTGCTTTTCTATGCAGCTCAAGTTTTTCTTCTGATACATTTCTACCATCAAACTCATTTCTGTCTGTAGTTTGATATTTTATCGGATTTAGCAACTGTACAAATCTAATTGAGTCGACAAATTTCTTTATATCCTCGATCAATCCGGCATTTCCTGATTCACTTCTATTAACTTTAAGCAACAAATCTTGAAGAATTTCTCTGGAATTATCATTAATTACTTTGTTTGTCTTGCTCAGATTACTTATATAAGCCTTAATTTCATTTTCTTTCTGATACAACTTAATTTCTTCGAGCTCTTTAATTATATCATTGTTTACATTCAAAAGGTCTTGGTAATCTTTTTCGCTATAAAAATTCGCTTCAAATTCCGAGTAATTCCGTTCATCTTCAATGTAGAAGTCAGTACTAAGCCCTTTTACTGCGGGTTGAGCAGCACCTAGAAACCCAACATGCCGCAAAGTATTATCAGAATTAAGCGCAATCGATACTTTTCTAAATCTGCCTTTTGTAAGATCTTGCAAGAAATTGCAATCCATTTTAGTAAGCTTAGCAAGCAATCTATCACCACGAATAGCAAGCTTTTCGACCCATCCCATTGCAGGATCGTCAGTATTGGGATGCCCAATAACAACAGGTGCTTGAAATGCCCTATCTTGCGAGTTGGCATTATATTTATCTGCAATACTGCACAAATCTTCACGGCTATATGTTTCTTGTTTGCCTTTTGAGTCAGTTTG